>JAZNQU010000024.1:0-3504 GCA_045590315.1 Eubacteriales bacterium | reverse complement strand
CCGGACTCGGAGACGCCGGAGACAGACTTTTCGGTACAAAATAAAAAATCACGATAAATTCAAGGGTGTGTTGCACTGCAATATACCCTTGATTGGTTAAAAGCTATGAAGACGTTATATATAGGAAAAAACGACGCGGGGCAGAGGCTTGATAAATTCATTACAAAAACGCTCAAGGCTTTCCCGATGTCCTTGCTTTATAAATCAATACGCACAAAGAAAATAAAGGTAAACCGTAAAAGGTGCGAGCCGGGATATGTTCTGTGCGAGGGCGATACGGTTGAAATGTTTATATCTGATGAATTTTTCGCCGAAGACGCTGCCGACAACGCTTTTATGAAGCTCAAGCCGTCGCTCGATGTTGTATATGAGGATGAGAACATCATACTTGTAAGCAAGCAGCCCGGTCTTATCGTGCATTCGGACGAAAACGAAGAAGTAAACACCCTTATCGGGCATATCAAAGCCTACCTTTACAGAAAAGGCGAGTATAATCCCGAAAGCGAGCAGTCGTTTGCCCCTGCACTTTGCAACCGTATAGACAGAAACACGGGCGGAATAGTGCTTGCGGCAAAAACGGCGGAGGCTCTTCGATTTTTTAATGAAAAGATAAAACTCCGCGAGCTTGATAAATATTATCTCTGCGCAGTACACGGCAGGATGCCAAAGCGCGAGGATACGCTTTACGGATATTTAAAGAAAAACGGAGACCTTAATTTAGTTGATATAAAAACAAAGAATGCCAAAGGCTATAAGGAGATTATCACAAAGTATAAGGTGCTTGAAGAAAAGGGCGGACTTTCGCTTCTTGAAATTGAGCTTGTGACGGGTAAAACACACCAGATAAGAGCGCACCTTGCATCAATAGGACATCCGCTTCTCGGCGACGGTAAATACGGGATAAACAAAGATGACCGCAAGGCGGGATATGCTTTCCAAGCGCTTTATGCGTACAAGCTTTCGTTCTCTTATCCCAAAAGCGGTTCAAGCTTTGATTATCTTTCGCATCAGAGCTTTATGTGTGATTTTTCAAAAATATATTTCTTAAAGGAATTTGACGGATATAAAAAATAAGCCGGCAGTTGTGCGGCACAAAGAATGAAGGTAATATGATGAACTTCGGCGAAAAGAAGAAAACGGAAAAGAAGAATATATGCAAAATATCATTGCTTGCGAATGTATCGGCGTGGGTGATTTTGTCCGTTTTGGTAAATCTTGTGCTTGAAATACTTCAAAGACGTTCTGTTTTTGAAGCCTTTGTACATATGTTTACAAGTGCACCGATATTTTTGCTTAATACGGCTATCATAATGCTATGCACGTCTTTTATGCTGATAGTGCGACGCAAGATTTTTGCTTTTGCTCTTCCTGTGATCCTCTGGCTCGTTGTTGGTATAACAAATACAATACTTCTTTCGTTCAGACCTCTGCCGATATCATTTTCGGATTTCAGACTTGCCGGAGAAGCCCTTGATATAATGGGCTTGTACTTCAGTACATATGAGATACTTTTAATCGTCTTCGGAATACTTGCGGCAATCTTTGCGCTTGTCTGGATGTTTGTCAAGGCACCGCGTTTTGAGTGCGATATGAAGAAAAGCCTGTACGTGTTTGTTCCGGCGTTTGCTTTTTTACTTTCGCTTACTGTCGTTTTGGGCATTTTCGATTTTTTCCCGAGAAAAGACGAGACACCGAACGAGTTTTACGAGCGAAACGGCTTTGCATATAATTTTTATAAAAGCGCAGGCGCTACGGGAGTATACACGCCTGAGGGATATTCCGACGATGCCGTTTCCGCTTTTAAGAATGAACTTGAAGATATTTCCGTTGAGATGGGTGAAGAGAGACCTAACGTTATTGTTGTTCAGCTTGAATCCTTTTTCGATATGACATGGATGCACGGCGTGAGCCTGTCTGAAGACCCCGTGCCTAATTTCAGAAAGATGAAAGACGAGGGGGCAAGCGGATATCTGTACGTGCCCTCGTACGGCGGAGGAACTTCAAACGTTGAGTTTGAGGTGCTTACGGGAATGAATCTTGACCACTTTACGATAGGCGAGTCGCCCTATTATACGCTTCTTAATAAAAACGTGCTTGACGATTCTATACCGTTCAATATGAAACGCCTGGGATACACGGCTCACGCGATACACAATTACAACGCTCTTTTCTACGAGCGTCATATAGCGTATAATAATCTTGGATTTGATACGTTCACTTCGGTTGAATACATGAATAATCTGACGTTCAACAGTCTGAGCTGGACGCGTGACGACGTGCTTACCGATGAGATAATAACAGCGCTTGACTCAACAGACGGCGAAGACTTCGTCTTTACAGTATCAGTACAGGGGCACGGACCGTATCCTACCACGGTATCGCCTGATGAGTTTACTACCTATATTGACGTAAAGGCTGACAATCTGACGCCTGATGCCCTTGCGGGACTGACTTATTATGCGTGCACTATCAAGGAAATGGACGATATGCTCGGTGAGCTTATAGTTGCACTTGAAGAGTACGATGAAGATTGTGTGCTTGTAGTATATGGAGACCATCTTCCTGCAATAGATTTCAGTGTGAACTATCTGAGTGCACCTAATGCATATACGAGTGAGTATGCAATCTGGTCAAACTACGGACTGTCTGCCGAAGACCGTCATCTTGAAACATACCAGCTTATGGCACACATTCAGGATATGCTCGATCTTGAAGAGGGAATACTTACACGGTATCATCTCAATTATGCAGACAGCGAGAGCTATCAGGAGAATCTCAAACTGCTTGAGTTTTCAATGACAAACGAGGAAAACACAACCAGAGAGGGGAAAATAAGCTACTCGTCGCACCCGATAAAGATAACGGCTATAACCGAAAACGCTGGTGATATTGTAGTACACGGCGAAAACTTCACTCCCTGCAGTAAGATTATGGTCGGGCAGGAAATCGTTGAGACGGTATTTGAAAGCCCCGAGTGTATTATTGCAAACGGAGACGATATTAATATCCTTGACGGTATAGCGGTCTGTCAGATGACGCGTGACGGCAGTACGGTGCTTGAGACGATAACAAAGTAATAAAAAACGGCAAGCGTGATGCTTGCCGTTTTTGTATGTTGATAAGTGATGTATCGGCGATGCCGAAGTGAAATATTTTGCCTTACGGTAAAATGTGAAATAATTCACCCCGTGAATTGTGAAATATTGCTCGCTTCACTCGCAATGTGAAATAAAATAAATCCCTCACGCGCCGCAGCGCATTTCACACGCGAAGCGTATTTCACGCACGAAGTGCATTTCACAAATCCCGCAAGGGATTTATTTCATTGAAAAACTCCATCTTGCAAGCAAGATGGAGTTTTTCTGGCTGCGGCACTAGGATTCGAACCTAGGAAATGACGGAGTCAGAGTCCGTTGCCTTACCGCTTGGCGATGCCGCATTGACGAAGATTATAATAACATATTTGAAGAAAATTGTCAATAGTAATTTTCAAAAAAGTGAAAT
>JAZNQU010000023.1:0-2703 GCA_045590315.1 Eubacteriales bacterium | reverse complement strand
AACATTGTTCCGATACCTTCATCGGTAAGTGTTTCAATCAGTATAGAGTGCGGTACTCTGCCGTCAATAATAAACACCTTTTTAACACCACGTCTGATAGCTTCTGTGCAGCATTCAATTTTAGGTATCATACCGCCCGATATTACTCCCTCGCGGATAAGGCTGGGTGTTTCGCTTACATATATCTTCGGGATAAGTGTTGAATCATCATCTTTGTCTCTGAGTATACCGCAGATGTCTGTCATTGAAACAAGACTTTCAGCACCAAGTTCAGCTGCTATCATAGCGGCAACGGTATCTGCGTTTATGTTATATACGTTGTTATCCATGTCACATCCGATAGAGGATATAACCGGTATGTAACCGTTATCAAGAAGAATGTTTATAGGCTCAACGTTGACTGATGTAATTTCTCCAACGTACCCGAGCTTTTCGTCAAGCTGCTTTGCAACTATAAGCTTGCCGTCCGGACCCGAGAGACCAACCGACTTTCCTCCGCGGCTTTCGATAAGATTAACCAGTGATTTATTAACCTTGCCGGCAAGAACCATCTGAGCAATTTCCGCCGTTTCCGCATCTGTTACTCTGAGGCCGTTTACAAACTTGCTCTCCTTGCCTATTTTTTTAAGCATATCGCTGATCTCAGGACCGCCGCCGTGTACAAGTACAACCTTAATACCGATAAGCGACAAAAGTACGATGTCACCCATTACGGCATTTTTGAGATCCTCGTTTATCATTGCGTTACCGCCGTATTTAACAACGATAATCTTGTCTTTATATTTCTGTATGTACGGAAGCGCTTCAGTAAGTATCTGCGCCCTGTCTGTATTGTTTATCTTCATATCTCTTCCCTCTTTATCAGGTGCGGTAGTCACCGTTTATTTTCACATAGTCATACGTGAGGTCGCATCCCCAAGCGGTTGCACTAACGTCTCCGAGGTTGAGGTCTATAACCGTTGTGATCTCGTCTTCGGAAAGTATCTTCTTTGCTTCGTCCTCAGAGAAATCAACGCCTGCGCCGTTTTTGCAAACAGCTATCTTTCCTGCTTTCGACTTAAAACAAACGTCTATCTTGTTTACGTCAACGTCAGCCTTACTGTATCCGATTGCGCAAAGCACGCGTCCCCAGTTTGCATCGGCACCGAACATTGCCGCCTTGAAAAGTGATGATGTAACAACTGATTTTGCAACAGTTTTAGCTGTATTCAAATCGGGCGCCGAGTTTACTTCAATTTCAAGCATCTTTGTCGCACCCTCGCCGTCGCCCGCTATGCACTTGCAAAGATACACGGTCACGCTGTTAAGCGCTTTCATAAACTCATCAAATGCTTCACCCTCGCAATCGATTATATCGTTGCCTGCTTCGCCGTTGGCAAGTACGGTAACCATATCGTTTGTAGAAGTGTCACCGTCTACGCTGACCATATTGAATGTGTTTTCGATATCGCTCTTAAGTGCCTTTGAAAGCATTTCGGGCGTTATCTTGCAGTCGGTTGTTATAAAGACGAGCATCGTTGCCATATTCGGATGTATCATACCCGAGCCCTTTGCGATACCGCCTATCTTGCATTCAACACCGCCTATATTAAAGCTTACGGCAATTTCCTTAAGCTTAACGTCTGTGGTCATAATACCGAGAGCTGCCTCTGTGCTGTTATCGCCCAGAGAGCTTACAAGCTCAGGCATTGCGTTCTTTATAGGCGTTATATCAAGAGGCTGACCTATAACGCCCGTTGAAGCAACTACTACGTCACTCTTGTCGATGCCGAGAGCATCTGCCGTCAGTGCACACATCTCTTCTGCTATTTCTATACCGTTAGCGTTACAGGTATTAGCGTTACCGCTGTTGCAGATGATAGCACGCGCATAACCGTTTGCCACATTGTTCTTCGTAACCGTAATAGGGGCACCCTTAACAAGATTTGTTGTGTAAACGCAAGCCGCCGCCGCAGGGGCTGAGCTTACTATGAGGCTCAGGTCATTTTTCGTCTTATTCTTTCTGATTCCCGCGTGTACGCCTGATGCCTTAAAGCCCTTTGCGGCACACACACCGCCCTTTATGATTTCCATAATATGTATCCTTTCAATTTACAGCTCAAGGCCGTTTGTTATATCACAGCCGAGCACTATGTTCATACATTCAAGCGCACAGCCCGACGCTCCGTGACCGAGATTGTCAAATGCGGCGCAAAGCAATATGCGCTCGTCATTACCAAGCACGCTTATTTCCATACTGTCAAGTCCCGACATTTTTGCGCCTGACAAAAAGCCGTCGTCTGTCATATTGTCGGTATACTTAACAACAGGTCCGCAGTAAAGTCCTCTATAAAGCTTCTTGATATCGTCCACACAGCCGTATTTCAAGTCCTTTGAGAAAAGCGGTACGGTAACTACCATTCCGCTGTAGAAGTCCGAAACTACAGGACAGAATATCGGATTATGTTCAAGCATACATATCGCTTTCATTTCTTTAAGGTGCTTGTGGTTCTGTGTAAGTCCGTACTGACGGGGTGCTTCCATAAGCACAGTTTTATCTACACCCTCGTATTCTGCTATCATTTTCTTTCCGCCGCCCGAGTATCCTGTAAGTGAATGGCAGAACAGCGCCGTGCCTTTATCAATTATTCCTGCTTTTACAAGCGGATAAACGATAGACACAAATCCACCTGCGTGACATCCCGGAACCGCTATTCTTTTTGA
>JAZNQU010000022.1:0-8919 GCA_045590315.1 Eubacteriales bacterium | reverse complement strand
TGCAAAGTAATTAGCGGCGTCAATTTCACGGAACTTTTTATTGCTGTATCCGCTAAGGTTGATAATGAGGTAACCCCATTCGCCTGCCACTGTTGCAGGAGCTGAATTCTCTGCATCATAATATGTTGCAAAGGTAGGATAGCTCCAGCCACTGTCGCAAAGTCTTAAATCAGTAGGTACTGCAAGACTATCCCCGTCCATCTTGTCTGTTCTGTATATAACCTTAAGAACAGGAAGATTTGTTACGTCAATGGCAGTTTGATTTTTGACTTCTGCGTTAAGATCATAGAACTGTAAAACATTATAACCACCAGTAGCACTATACTTAAACTTATAGAGTCTGGGAGAGTCAGCTGTTGCAGCTGTAGGCTGACGGTACAAGGTTCCGTTTGTTCTATTTGCAGGGGCTATAAGTGTTGAGCCTTCGTAAATAACAGGAGCACCAATAACCTTGATAGCACCTGCTGCAGAAGCTGTTGTTGCAGAAAGAACGTCGCCAAGAGCTACGTCTGTAGCTTCTGTAGGTGTGAATGTGATTGCATATGTAGTATCAGCTTCAGCTACAGGTACTCTGAATGTAAATGTCGCAAGTGTGCCGGTACTTGTGATATTAGATGCAGATGTAGCAGCTAAGAATGCAACCTTATAAGGGTTAGCAGCAAGGTCGTCAGCTTCGTTCGAGCACTCATTGGAAAGAGCAGCGTCAAGTCCGCCGTCTGTTACGCTTAAGAGCTTGAGTTCTGCAGGGTAAGCAAGGTCACCCTTCAAAGCAACGAAACCTGCGTTAGCAGTTACGTTTAATTTAACTTGTGCGGTATAGTAATCGCCGTCAGCGTCAGAAGCAACCGTTGCGGTATTCATATCAACCGAAACTGTTTCAACTGTCAGTGCGATTGCGTCTTCTGCGCTTACAGAAACCGGAACCATACCGATGAGCATTACGATACAAAGAAGTATCGAAAGTGCGCGAGTTGCAAAAGTTTTGCAATTCATAGTTTTTCCTCCTAATATAATATAAATGTAGGTTTTACCGCAGCAACTTGGGGAATTCGCGCTTACTGCGGAGCGAACAATTATGCGAAAAAACGAAGCCCTACGCTTGACAGCTACCGACACTGCTGTCGCGCACAAGGCATAGTTATCCCGCAAAATTGCACTATTGCTGTGATTATTGTATCACATTTTTTATTTTATGTCAATAATTTCATTTATTTTTGTTGATTATTACCAAACACTTATTTTTTGCGTTACAAAAGCACTTTACAGCAGTTTTTTTAAAATTGTAAATATTCCGTAAAGTATGGGGGAAATGGTGTTTTTTTAGGTTTTGGACAAGCTGTTATTGTCGATTTTCTGTTGATTTGTGATTGTTAAAAATACACAAGACAGAGGGAATATGCCCTCTCCCCCGCTGTCGCGGGAGCTCTCCCGGAGGGAGATCCTTTTTTGCCTCCCTCGTCGAGGGAGGGGGCAGTTTTTATACAGGTTAAATAGTTTGCTTGCGGAGCGACGGGGATGCAAACCGCTTGTTTTACGGGGGTGGCGCTTTCTCCACGCGGAGAAAGTGCCCAAAGACGCGCACAAGGGCGGAGGCGGTGCATGCTTTGCTCGCACCGCTTTATTCTCCCCCTTGTGTATCCCCCTCTTGAACGATCGCCTGCCTCTGCACTCGTTCACTCTCTGCCCGCACTCTTTATTTTACTCATTTGTTCGAGGGTGTCTGAACCGTTTGTTTTATAAAGTTCATTCTTTGTGGGTAGTCCGTTTGTTGTGAAAATTCATATTTTTACTTTTGCGGAGCGACGGGGGCGTCGCTCCCTACATATTTATAACAATGTTTATGTAAGGATATAATAACCAAAAAGAGCCCTGATAAAATCAGGACTCTCTTTTGCTTTTTTATTTCACGTAAGGCAGGGTTTCGTATCCTAACCACTTGGAAATGTGACGCGCGATAACTGCTGTATCTGCCGCTGTCACGGTGCCGCTGTTATTTACGTCTGATGCGACAAGGTCAATCTTATCTTCGCCATATCCTGTCCACTTCGCTATATAGCGTGCAAGATATGCCGTATCAACAGGGCTTACTTTTCCGTCGCCGTTTACGTCACCGACAACGACAAGTCTTGCCGTTACGGTTGTATTTTCCATTATCGCACTTCCCTCTTCAACACTCCAGCCGGCGAATCTATATCCGTCCATTACGGGGTCCGTTTCGGGATAAACAAGTGCTGTGCCGAACTCAACCGTGGACTTGCTGTACTCTACGCCATCTACCATAAACGTTACCGTTACGTCAGGTTCGATAACAGCGTATTTTGCCGCTTTCGCTTCCTCTTCAGAAGTGAAGAAGCCGATGTATGCGACGTCTATATACTTACTTGAGTCTTTTGCAAAGTTTACTGACAAGTCGATTGAACGGCAGGAAACAGATTCCGAATAGTTTGCGTGACTTATATCAAGTATCGCGTATCCCCACTCTCCTGTTGCCGGTATCTTTGAAGACTCAAGCACTGTTGCCGCTTTCTTCTCAAAGCTCCAGTCGGACGCTGTATGAGTAAACACGGGATCAGTTGTAAGGTTTGTTCTGTAGTATATTTTAACATACGGTGTCTCGTGCGCATATACTGCGTATTTACCGGTGAATCTTATATCTGCAAATGAGCTTAGCAACCACGAATATTTTATACGCAAAAGTCTCGGGTCTGATCCGCTTGCCGCAGTCGGTCTTGTATAGTGCCACTGTGAGTATGCCTGCACCGGGTCGATAAGTGTATCTCCGTAGTAAAGCGGTTTTTTGAACGTTGCGTAGTAGGTAGTGTCAAAGTCGATCTGTGTGCCGTTTGCCGCCACGTTGTCTTTATGGTCAACCCATGCAACGAAGGTTTCTCCGATTTTATCGGGGGTAGTTGTCGGAAGCACGAGAGCGCCGCCGGTTTTCCAGATGTTCTGTGTTGCGAACACTTCATTTTCGAAAACAAAGGTTACTACGTGTACAGGTTCAAGCGCTTCTCTTTCTGCGGCTTCAAGTGTTGTGAACAAGCCGATATACGCAATGTCGATATAGTCGCTCGATCCGCTTTCAAAGTTGCTTGATACGTTAATGCCACGGCAGTAAACGTCTTTTGAATATCTTGCATTACTTATATCAAGAATTACGTATTTCCAGTTGTCTCCAACTGCAGGCGCGTCACCCGACTCAACTACTGTTGCAGCTTTATTTTCAACGCTCCAGTCGGACGCGGTATGGGTAAATGTCGGGATACCTGCAAGGTTTGTTCTGTAGTATACTTTGATATACGGCGTTCTGTGAGCATATATACCATAGTCACCTGTAAATCTGATTTCGCCGTATGATGCAAGTCCGCTTGACGGTGTTATATGCAAGAGTCTCGGGTCTGTGTCAGTTGCATCTTTCGGGCTTGTATAATGCGCTTCGCCGTAAGCTGTCTTGGGATCGATAAGCGATTGCGCGCTGTATATAATTGAGTCTACGTACGTTGCGATTACAGTGGTGTCGCCGTATATAGCGCTTCCCTCTGCAATATCCCAGCCTGTGAAGATGAGGTTTTCTTCAGCCGGTTCCTCTGTAGGATAAACAAGCTTTACGCCGTCCTGCCATATATCCTGGGTAGCGAACAGCTCGCCGTTTGTTATGAAGCTTACCTGATATTCAGGCTCGTAAGTTGTTGCAAGGGCAGCCTCTTCCGTCGGGAAGAAACCGATATATGAGATATCGATGTACCCTTCAGCGCCCTGTGCTATAAATCTATCCAAATCTATCGAACGGAGTTTTGCGCTTGCGCTGAATATGCCCGTTCTGTTAAGATCGGCGATGATATATCCCCACTCGCCCGCTTTCGTTGCAAGGTTTGAAGAATCTTTTGCTGTAAGCTTAACCGTTTTCCAGTCACTTGCAGTAGCATATATTACAGGCGTTGCTAACGTTGAGTCTTCGCTTGAAACGTCAGTTCTGTAGTATATTTTTACTATGGGGAAGTTATATGCGTCGATGGTCGTGCCCGTGAACTGTATAGTAGGTATATTCTCCGATGAGTTATAGCTGCCTGTAATGTGGTAAAGGCGCGGATCGGAGCCGACAGCAGATTTCGGACGCACCATATAATAGATGTTATATGCTTTTACCGGGTCAATGAGGCTTGTGCCGTAGTAAACAGATGATTCTATATAGCTTGCGTAAACTGTCGTATCCTCAGTTACGGGAGTACCTTCTTGTATGCTCCACTCTGAGAAAACAGCGCCAAACTTTGAGGGGGTGGTTTTGGGATATGCGAGTCCTGTTTCGTGCTCCCATATGCTTTGTGTAGCGAAAACTTCACCCTCGGAGACGAAGCTTACCGCATATAGCGGTTCGAAGGTTGCCGAGACGGCGTCTTCAAGTGTGGCAAAGAAGCCGATGTATCCGATGTCATAGTAATTGCTGTCCGGCATATCACCAGTACTGAAGCTTCCCGTTGCACCAATACCATATACGGGGTTTGTATGGTACAGTCCCAGGTTGCCTGTAGTGAGGTCATAGATTGCGCTGCCCCATGTGTCTGCTTCGCTCGGGAAGTCCGAGCTGTCAATTACGCATCCGACACGGTCTCTTTCGCTGTCGTCTTCGGTGAAGCTTATCGTCATTGACGTCATCTGTGCAAGGCTATTACCCTCGGTTATATTCGTTCTGTAAAAGACTTTTACATAGGGGTATTCAGACGCGTCTATAGCGGGGGAGATGGATACACGTGTTGAATCGCTTGCAGCTGTAATGTGAACGAGCGAGGGATCAGAGCCCTGTGCCGGAGTTACAGCCGTTTCTGTGTCAAGGTATGTTGTAAATGCGTCAGCTCCTCTGTATACAAGAGCTGTACCAAGAACGTTGATACTTCCACTTGCAACTGCAGTTGCTCTGTCAGTTACTATTTCATACGCCGCGTTTGATATTTCAGTAGGCGTGAAGCTGAGAGCATAGTCGGTACATTCGATATCGACAGGTGCTCTGAATTTAAAGCTGACAAGTGTGCCTGTATTTGTAATGTCGGTTTCGGATAGTGTTGCCGCGTATGCAACCTTATAAGGATTTGCGGCAAGGTCAGTTTCTCTTAAAGAGCCGAGGTTCTTAAGCTCAGTGCCCTCGGTAAGCTCACCGTCTACAATATCAACAAGAGTGAATTCTTCGGGGTATGTCAAATCACCCTTGATGCAGAGAAAACCGGCGTTTGAAGTGACATTCAAATCAACCGTAACAATATAATAGTCGCCCCGGGCATCGGTATATATGGGCGAAGCTACCTTATTTAATATAGTCTCTCCAAGTTCAATCGCAATTTCAGGAGCTTCAATCTCCTCTGCGTGAACGGAAACAATTGCCGCGCTGATAACAAGTACTATGCACAAAAGTATTACCGGCATACGGCGTGAGAAAACTCTATTCATCATCACTTTTCCCCCTCTGATAGGAATATAACGTAATCACCATCAATCATACCATATTTAGCATTTTATGTCAATGATTTTTTTACATTTCTTACAAAACAAAAAAATGCTGTTGATATTTTGTATATATAGTTTTATTCACTTGTACTTTATTGAAAATTATGATATAATAAATGCGCGTACACGTACGCATATATTACTTGTTAATGAGGAAAACACGGATATGAGTACATATTTTGATAAGGTTAAAGGAAATTTCGGCTTCGGCTGTATGCGTCTGCCGCTTAAAGATAACGGCGACATTGATTACGCTGAATTTAATAAAATGATCGACGCGTTTATGGAAGCTGGCTTCAATTATTTTGATACTGCACATATGTATATGGGCGAAAGAAGCGAGGCGGCTTTAAAGAAGTGTCTTACGTCGCGCTATCCGCGCGAGGACTACGTTCTTGTTGACAAGTTATCAAGCATGTATTTCAAAAGCGAAGAAGAGATTAGGCCTTTATTTGAGAGTCAGCTTGAAGAATGCGGCGTTGATTATTTCGATTTTTATCTTATGCACGCACAGAACGCTTCCTATTATAAGAAATACAAGGCCTGCCGTGCGTACGAGATTGCTTTTGAATTAAAGCGCGAAGGGAAAATACGCCACGTTGGTATTTCTTTCCACGACAAGGCGGCGGTGCTTGAACAGATTCTGACTGAATATCCCGAAATCGAGGTAGTACAGATTCAGTTTAACTACGCTGACTACGAGGACGCGGGTGTTGAAGCGCGTTTGTGCTACGAGGTCTGCAGAGCTCACAACAAGCCCATAATTGTTATGGAGCCTGTCAAGGGCGGCGCGCTTGTGAATCTTCCTGCGGCTGCAAAGCAGATTTTCGACTCGCTCAAGTACGACGGCAAGCGTCCGAGTTATGCTTCGTATGCACTTCGCTATGCTGCCGGATTTGAAGGTATGTTTATGGTGCTTTCGGGTATGAGCAATATGGCTCAGGTTGAAGACAATATTGCATCCATGAGTGATTTCAAGCCGCTCAGTACTGCTGAAGAAGAGGCGATTGACAAGGTTTGCCACGTGCTTAACTCGCTTGACGTTATCAAATGTACGGCTTGCAAATACTGTGTTGACGGTTGTCCTAAAAAGATAGACATTCCTGCTATCTTCTCCTGCTACAACAGCACGAAGCTATATGACGGCTACAACTACGGCTGGTACTATATGATAGCGACGCAAAGCGGCGGAAAGGCATCCGACTGTATCGGTTGCGGCAAGTGTGAGGCGGCGTGTCCCCAGCATCTTCCGATAAGAGAGCATCTTAGCGAGATAGCAGCGACATTTGAAAAGTAAAAAAACACGGCAGAATTTCTGCCGTGTTTTTTATGCGTTTATTTCTTCTTTCAAGTAGATATCGCAGTACTTTTCAAGCACTTCGCCGCGTGTAAATCCGTCAGGGTTTGTGTAACTTTCTTCGCCAAGCGTTATTTTTATGAGAGTATCGCTTCCCTTTGCTGATGCGGATATTATTCCGCTTTTCTTCGCGTATGCAAGCGCGGTATCATATTCGCTGACAAACTTCCCTGTCCGCTTTATGTTTTCTATGCGCTCGTCTACCGTGATATTTTTCGGGCAGGTGAGCATTGCGTACTCATAATTTGTCATTTTATTCTCAAGTCTGAGCGTATTGTCGGTGTACGCTATCGCGTGAGTTTCTGCAAGCTTTATAAGCTTATCAAGGTACTTACATTCCCTGCCTGTGTCGGCAAACGGGGACTCTTTCATCATTTCACCAACACTCATGACCGTATAGCCGTACGAGGTAAGTATTTCAAGCTGTTTTTCAAGCGCATACGCAACAGGTGTGCGCTTTGCCATATTGTAGCCATCCTTACCGAAGATTATCTGTCCGCAAAGCAAATCGGGATCACTTTCAAGCGCGTTTTTTATAACGCTTGTCATCGCTTCAATTTCCCTGTCTGCGGCAACATTTTCGTCAGCACTCATATCGGGCAGCCAACCGCCGCCGTCAAAGGATGCCGCCATATAGCCGTAGCCAAGTAGCGAGTATGCGTCGTAGCTTGTAAGACCGTGTGCGATCTTATCAACGTAGTGCGGCGGACGTGAAAGCTTTATTTCATAGTCAAAATTGTCTTTTATGTAGTTATGAAGGCTCTTTAAGTCTTCACTTACCTCGTCGATGCCCGAGAAGTGCTCGCGCGAACCGTAGACAAACGGCTTTTTGCCGAATATGATGTGTCTGTAGCCGTGATTTGCAAGCTCGTGCCCTTCATCAAGCATACGCTTTACAATATGCGGTGCGTGGACAGCGCCGCCGTGTGTATCGGCGTTTATGTCGGGATAATGGTCAAATTTCACGCCGCCCCATGCGGCAGACCCCGTCTGCCCTGCTTTGTCGGGGTAGTTATGCTCTGTCGTTCCGACTATGTCAAAGGTTGCGTGGGCATTATATTTTAAAAGCGCGTCAAGAAGCAGATCGGTCATCGAGCGTCCGTTCGCCCTGTCGGGAGACGCGGGCAGATTCATCGGCCCGTCGTCAAAGGTCATCGCGCATATTCTTTTATCTGTTTTTATCCGTTCTATTCTGCGTGTATAGCTGACTCTGTGCTCGCTCTTTAAAAAGCCTGCTTTTTTCAACAGTTTTTTCGCCGCTTTGCCGGCTTTTACAACTATAGACATCTTTTTCTCCCGTTTATTTCTTACTTGCGCCGACGGTATAAAGCCTTACTATCATAGCAAAATGCTTTATCCATTTCTTAATGCTCGATTTGCCTTTTTTATGCCTTATAAACTGACTTTTCACAAGGCTGAATTTAGGCGGCTTTGATGTGTACACCGCTGTGGTCTCGCCTTTTTTAAACGCTTCTCTTAAATTTTCAAGCGTAACGCTTTCAATATTTTGCACGTCAACTTCAATCTCGGTATACGTCATACCGACTTCTATCGGTGTATGCGCGTCGCTTCCGCCAAACTCCGTCAGACTTGTTCTTTCGGCGGCTGTGCGGGCGTATTCGTTTGCCCTCTCTACAAAAAGCGGCGCTCTGCCGTTCTCGGCTTCGATGCCGTCAAGTATCTTCGCCGCCTCGTCGATCCTTTTATCAAGCGTTTCGTTTGGTATACGGCGGTTTTCAAACGGGTGTGCAAGTACCGCAATACCGCCGGCATCATGTATTCTCTTTACAGCTTCGGTAAAGTTGCGTGTCGGCTTGACTTCACTTTCGATAAGCAGTCCGAGCAAGTGACCGTACTCCGTGGATATTTCTATACCCGGCAGGATGAGTATGCCGTCGTTTATTTCAAAACCCACTCTCGCAATATCGTGGTCACTCACGCATACGCCGTCAACGCCGCGAGTTTTACACGCGGCTGTTATATCGCTTATACTCTGCAAGGAGTCAAAGCTCTTTTCGCTGTGTACGTGAGTGTCGAGTTTTAGTTTCATATCTTCATCTTCCCTC
>JAZNQU010000021.1:0-5080 GCA_045590315.1 Eubacteriales bacterium | reverse complement strand
TAGCGAGAAGACCGATTTCAGCAGCCTTCTGGTAGTAAGGAAGCCAGTAGTTAGCGCCGCCAATCTGGTACTTGTTGCTGTCAACGCCTCTGTCATCTTCTTCCTTTTCGTAACCGAGAGCACGAACTGCCATGATAACACCGTCTCTGAGAGTGATGTTAGCATTAGGAGCAAATTCAGTAGCGGATACGCCCTTGATTATGCCCTTTGTGAAGCAGTACTGGATAGCTCCGAGGTACTGTGTGCAGTCTGTAAAGAGACCATCGTCTCCTTCAGCCCACTCTGCGTCATCAATCACAGCTGATGTTGCTCTAGCCATGAAGAGAGCCATCTGCAATCTTGTAACGTTCTCGTCGGGAGCAAATTCAGTAGCAGTTTTACCCTGAACTATGCCGTATTCCTGGAGAGCGTCAATTGCGTCTGCGTATGCGTAGTCTTCTGCAACATCATTGAAAGCTGATACAGAAACTACTGTGCTTGCAATCATAAGAACTGCAAGAACGAGTGCAAGAAACTTTTTCATTTTTGTTTCTCCTTTATAAAAAATATTTTTGTTCGGCAAAGTCGGCTTGCGCCTATTTACCTTATGTACATCTTACAGCAAGTACCGGACGTTTGCAATATATTTACCGTTTTTGTAAGTATTATGTAATATTAAACGCTGTTTAATAATTCCAACACTTTCAAATTGCGTTTTTTACGGTAAATAATGCATCTGTAAGATCTGATTATATTTTATTACAGATACTTACAGTTTGCAATATATATCTTTCATTTGTAATTATTTTGTAATTATTCCATACAGCGCCCTGTTTAATTTGTTAGCACAGTTGCATAATATATAATATAAATGTAGAAAACCCGGTTTTGATACCCTGTTTTACGGAAAGGAACATAAAAATGAAAAAAATGCTGTTTGCTGTCGTGATACTTGTTTTGTGCTTTTCTTTTGTCTCTTGTGTCGCCCCGCGCTCCTTTGACGAAATTTCAGGCGAGCTTGACAAGCTCTCTTTATCTTTGGGCGGCAAGGTCGTTATATATATGCCGGGCGCCGAAAGCGAAGTTCCAGAAACAATAGTTTCACTTTACGGCAGGGCAGGCGAGGCGCCCGACGAGCTTATGCTTGTCGATTACGCCGGCATCTGGTACAGCGACAGGATGCTCTGCGGCGACCTTGCGGTATTTCACGCGATAAACGCAACGGATGCAAGCTCGATAATCAAAATGTGCAAGCGGCGCGCCAACACGCTGAAAAGCACCGTCGGCGTTGAGATGACAATCATCTCAAGCGGTCACTATATCTGCGCATACACCTCCGGCATACCTGAGTTTGATCGTATCAAAGCCTACCTCTTTGACTGAGGCGGCACAGCGAGGTTATTATGTTTTATAAAATCGTTTGTTTTTTGCGGACCGTCGGGGACGCCGGTCCCTACGGTGTTCTAATCGTCTGTCTTATAAATTCGTTTGAACGCCATCCCCGCAGAAAGCCGCACTACTTGAATTTGTAACAAATTCGTGGTATAATATAATAAAATGATGAATTTTGGAGGTGAAGACGTGAAAAAATACTCTGTTTCCCTGCTCTTTTTTATCTTGTGTGCTTTCTTTTCCGTCTCTGTCCTCGCCTCCGATTCTATGATCATCACAGATTTTGACAAGGCCTCGGATATAGTGTGGGAGGCTGGCGACGCGATTGCAGACGTCTCGGTCGTGCACGATATAAGCATAGAAGAAAACCGCGGAAACATTCTGGTCGCAGAGGGTATATACACAGACTCTTCCGTTATCAGAACTCTTAAAGCTTCGTTTGGCAAGCCTTTAAACTTATCAAAATACAAAAGTCTTAACGTCTCCTTGTACGTTGAGCCCATTATACATAATGAAAACAATGATTGCTTTGTAAGAATAGTTTTTTACAATTCTCGCGGAGAAAGCTTTGAAAGCATACAAACTATTGAAGCCGGCAGATGGACGGAAATATCCGCCGACATCTCCTTATGGAACGCAAGAGAAAGCATTTCTGTTATAGAACTTGGCGTTATACCCGACCATATCGAGTCCGGCGTATGGGGCGGCGGCTTTATTATCGACACTGTCGCCGCAGGCGACCATATAGACACCGCGATGGTTGACCGCTTCTCTTTTGAAAACTGTACAGTGCAAGGCGGAGCCATAGCCTTTGCTCCCGACAAATCGTTTTTCGAACTCACTCCGGATTACAGCAAAGACGCCGTTACGCTCGATTTTGACATCACAAACATAATAAGGCCTTATTCAAATTCGCTCAGAATAGTTTTGGAAGGCGCATATGACGCAAAAATATTCAAAGTCTCCCTTTTGAGAGGAATTGAAAAAACTCCCGAGCCGGCGCTTGCCGCACTTTCATCCGAAGACGGTCTTTCCATATACAACATCGACATAAGACGTCCGTCCAATATTACCGGACTCCTGCTTGAATTCCCTGCCGCTTCGGGAAAAATCAAGATTCACTCCATCGAGTTTACAAGCATTTACGACAGCGCCTCTTACATAACCTACGGAGAGATAACAGAGTGTGCATTAACTTCAGACGGCAAGTCGGTGCAAATCTCAGGCAAGCTTGCGCGCGAATACGTTACCGAATTTGCCGACGCCGAGCTGTATTTGTACAGCCTTGAGCTTAACGAAAACGCACGCACCTACGATTATAAAAACAATAAACCGATAGCCACCTACGGAATGTCGACAAAATTTAAGTTCACCGCCGACATCGACCTTGACAACACAGCTTCAAAGTTCAGAAAATATGTGGTCATGATATCAACAACACCTATGATTTTTGTCGATACCCCGGCTTACATAACAACTGACATTCTTTCTTACGAAAGCCCGGGCTTTGAAGTCGGACTTTACAATGCAGACGACTATATTACCTCAGACAGCGGCGCTGATACGGCAATAGTCGACGTTTATATAGACAAGATGATATCCGCAGAAAGAAGCGGATATATGTACTCCTATAACTCTTCGCGCTATTATTTTGAGCGCAGCTATATTGATGAGCTTGATCGGAAAATCGGCTCATTTAAAGCCGCGGGAATGTCTGTTTCCTTACGGCTGATGGTCGGCTCTGATAAGTTTGAATATTTAGTTTATCCCGATTCGTCTTATATGCCCGACAGTTATTTTGCAAACATAACAACGCTTGAAGGCTACGCAAACACAAGGGCGGCAGTAGAGTTTCTGACTCAAAGATACGCAAGTGATGACAACAAAAAAGCGGGCGTTGACAGCTTTATAGTCGGCAAGCTTTCAAACACGGGAAGCGACAGGTTTTACGCTCCCGGTATGTCTATGACCGATTTTGTTCAATCATATGCGGACCTTCTCAGATTTGTATATATTTGTGCAAGCAATATTTCTTCATCCGTGCGCGTATACGCGGCGATAGGCGACACCTACGAGTACGCGTGTCTTGAAAACACGGACAACCGTTTTGACTCAAAGCTTTTTATAGAGGCTCTTAATACGTATATCGCCGACGAAGGTTCTTTCCCCTGGGGTATATGCATAGACTCATATTCTTCGGGCAATACAGACAGGGTGCTCTCAGCAAATAATTTTGCCTCTTTTGACAAGCTTTTTTCTTCTGAAGTGTTCAAAAACAACAATATCCCCGTAACAGTTATCGACAATCTGAGCTATACGGGCATTTCGGGCACAAGTGAGCACAAGCTTGCCCTTTCACGCATAATGAGGGCGGCAATGTACGGCAAGATAAACAAATACATCGTGTCGTGCGAAAACCTGCCCTCTCAGAGCGCAGATACAGCTTTTGCCATAAAAGCTTTTATGTCAAACGACACCGTCACACTTGCTTCTCTCGGCTGTAATATCAAGGACTACGAAGAATTTATAACAAACAAAATCATACGCCCCCGCACACGGAGTCTTGGCACGGCGGTATACGAGCTTCCCTTTACACCGGCAGGAAAATACGTGTATTTCAGTCTTGATTCATATTCCGATCTTGACAGCGTATCGTCCTCATACAGCACAAAGGATTTACGGCTTTTGACCGAAAGTTCGGGCCTTCGCACGATTCTTTTCGAATTTGAAAGAGATGTGTCGGGCAAAGAAAGCTCTCCTATGGGAGTTGCCGTATTTTTCGAGCGAAGCGAAAGCTTTGCCAACACGCCTTTTGTGGCTTTTGATTTGAAAATATCCGACTTGTCTGAAGATGCAGACGATACTGTCCCCATCACTCTGCGCTTTACCGGGGAAAATCACATATATGACGTAAGCGCCGTGATAACACCCGACTCTGAGCAGACGGTATACGCCGATTTGTCTGAGTACGGCAGTGAGCTTTATGACTCACTCCAGATTTTCATTCACAGCAACACCGCAGATAAAGCAAGCCTGAGTTTGGGCACTATCACCGGCTACTCAGGAATACATTCGGACAGCAAGCTGACCGAACTTGTTGAAAATTCGCAGATGTCACAGAAAAAAGCAAACAGATTAAACCCGATAATAGTCACGTCGTTCATCGTTGTTATAACGGTACTTGTTACTCTCACGATAATACTTGTTTTAAAATCAAGAAGAAGCGATAAGATTTCATAAGATATTAAAACCGGATGGCGAAAGAAGGGATATAAATGAAAAAAAGAATACTCGTGGTAGGCAGTTCAAATATGGATGTAGTATTAAACGTGTCCCGGATTCCGGGCGCAGGCGAAACCATAAAGGACTTGGGCAGCTACGCGTTTATTCCCGGCGGAAAAGGCGCAAATGCCGCAATCGCCGCGTCAAGGCTCGGCGCAGACTGTGTTTTCTTGACAAGACTCGGCACAGACTCAAACGGAGCTTTGCTTAAGAAGTTTTACAGCGACAACAAAATCGACACGCGTTTTATAAAAACCGACTCAAGTGCTACGACAGGTCTTGCCGCTATATTTGTTGAGTCAAACGGCATGAACAGAATAGTCGTATATCCCGGCGCAAATGAAAACCTTTGCAATGATGACGTTGAAGAAGCGTTCATCTGCTATCCCGACGCACTTTATACAAACTTTGAAATCCCGTTTGAAAC
>JAZNQU010000020.1:0-3695 GCA_045590315.1 Eubacteriales bacterium | reverse complement strand
TGACAAGGATGATAACGGAAATATCACGGCGATACACGTAAACGCCGACCTTGAAACAAAAAACGGCAACCCCACAGACGGCAGAAAGATAAAGGGAACGATACACTGGCTCAGCGCAAAGTATGCGCTTGATGCGGATATGATGCTTTACGACAAGCTCTTTACGATTGAAAACGTAGGCGACATTCCCGAAGACAAGACCTATAATGACTATCTCAATCCCGAGTCGCTTGTAAAGCTTGAAAAGTGTAAGATCGAGCCTTCACTTGCTGATGCAAAACCGGGCGAAAAGTTCCAGTTCGTGCGCAACGCGTACTTCTGTGTTGACACGAAGTATCCGAACACGTTTAACAGAATAGTCGTTTTAAAGGACAGTTTCCGTCCGTAAGACAGGCAAATTAAAAGCCTCCCTCTTTGAGGGAGGTGGCACGCCTGATGGCGTGACGGAAGGAGTTCTTTTTGTGAAGACACTCCCTAAATCGCCTAACGGCGTCAGCTCCCTCAAAGAGGGAGCCTTGAAAATAATCCATACATATACAGGTATATACGAATGATAAAATTATACGATACGGGCGTATACGTACTCCCTGATAAGAATTTTGAAGTAATAAAAGACGACCGTGACGCTGCAGCAAGATTTGGTTGCCTCGGTCTTAATCTTAACAGAGAAGAAGCAAAAAAGAACACTATCGCTTACGGTATACTTACTTCTCATAACACATCCGGCGATGACAAAAATCTCAAAATAAAATTTGATGCTATCGCATCGCACGATATTACCTATGTTGGTATTATCCAGACTTCGCGTGCATCAGGTCTTGAAAAGTTTCCGATACCATACGTTCTCACAAACTGCCATAACAGCCTTTGCGCTGTCGGCGGTACTATAAACGAGGACGACCACGTTTTTGGACTTTCCGCCGCAAAAAAGTACGGCGGTATCTATGTTCCCGCGCATCAGGCGGTTATTCACTCGTTTATGCGCGAGATGATGAGCGGATGCGGCAAAATGATACTCGGCTCCGATAGCCACACACGCTACGGTGCTCTCGGAACTATGGCAATAGGCGAGGGCGGCGGTGAGCTTGTAAAGCAGCTTCTTTCGCGCACGTATGACGTTAAAATGCCCGGTGTCGTTGCCGTAAAGCTTGACGGCACACCCAAAAAGGGCGTTGGTCCTCAGGACGTTGCACTCGCTATAATCGGTGCGGTGTTCAAAAACGGCTACGTTAAAAACCGTGTACTCGAATTTATCGGAGAGGGAATTGCAAACCTGCCCATCGAGTACAGAAACGGTATCGACGTAATGACAACCGAAACCACTTGCCTCTCGTCCATATGGATGACAGACGACAAGACACGCGCATATTTTGAAAATCACAAAAGAGCAGGCGAATATGAGAAACTCGTACCCGGCAAAGTCGCTTACTACGACGGACTCGTTGAAGTAGACCTTTCGAAAATCGAGCCGATGATAGCGCTTCCTTTCCACCCGAGCAATACTTACACTATCCGCGAGCTTATCGACAACGCGGCGGATATTCTTGCTGACGTTGAAAAGAAAGCTCTTGCTCAGCTTGAAACACCCGGCTTAAAGCTCGGTCTTCTTGATAAGATAACTAAAGACGGTATCAGAGTAGACCAGGGCGTTATCGCAGGCTGCGCCGGCGGTACTTACGACAACCTTGCAGTGGCTGCCGACATACTTCGCGGTGCTAATATAGGCAACGGCGAGTTTGCGCTTTCGGTATATCCTGCAAGCCAGCCTGTATTTTTAGAGCTTATGCGCGACGGCGCGGCAGGTGAGCTTATGTCTGCCGGCGCAACGCTCAGAAGTGCGTTCTGCGGTCCCTGCTTCGGAGCAGGCGACGTTCCTGCAAACGGCGGTCTTTCGATTCGTCACTCTACGCGTAACTTCCCGAATCGCGAGGGCTCAAAGCCGGCAAATGGCCAGCTTTCGTCCGTTGCTTTAATGGACGCAAGAAGTATCGCCGCAACTGCAAAGAATGGCGGTATACTTACTCCTGCAACGGAAATCGAATATCTTGAAAGAGAACACGAATATAAGTTTGACGATTCACCGTACACGAGCCGTATATACAATGGATTCGGCAAGGCGGACAGCTCGGCTGAACTCAAATTTGGTCCTAACATCACAGACTGGCCGAAGATGAGCGCTCTTACCGATGACGTAATGCTCAAGGTCGTATCGGTTATAAACGACCCTGTAACGACAACCGACGAGCTTATCCCCTCGGGTGAGACCTCGTCATACAGATCAAATCCCTTAAAGCTTGCAGAGTTCACGCTTTCGAGAAAGGATCCCGAATACGTGGCAAAGGCTAAGGCTGTACAGGCGATAGAAGCCGGCAGAGCAAAGGGAATAGACGATAAGGACATCGCTTTAGCATATGAAAAGCTAAAGGCGGCAGGAGTTGCAGTATCACCTGAAAAAACGGCTATAGGCTCTACGATATACGCGCTCAAGCCGGGCGACGGCTCTGCACGTGAGCAGGCGGCATCCTGTCAGAAAGTGCTCGGCGGACTTGCAAACATTGCAGGAGAGTACGCGACAAAGAGATACAGAAGCAACCTTATCAACTGGGGTATGCTCCCGTTTGTAACAAGCGAGCCGTACGACTCCTTTAACGTCGGCGACTGTGTGTTTGTAAAGGGTATAAAAGCAGCGATTGAAAATCACGCGGATGAAATAAAAGCTTACGTTGTAGGTGACAGTATCCGTGAGATAACAGTAACACTTGGCGAGCTTACCGACGACGAGCGTAAAATAATTCTGTCGGGCTGTCTCATCAATTATTACAGAGACGGGAACTGATGTATTTCGCTTCAAGAAGGCATCGTTACTGATGCCTTCTTGAATGAAATTGTGTCGCAACAATGAAAAGGTGTTTTCTCTTCTCACAGTCATATTATATCACATCTTGCGCAAGATATCAATTGACGAAATATATAATTTTGCATAAGAAAGTTGTGCATTTTGTATATAAAACAAAATAAATAAACGGAGGTACGAGAAATTGGAAAAGCAAAAATTCAGCAATACAGCATATAAAAATAAATTTATATCTGAAAAGTACGACCGTGTAAACTTAACATTACCGAAAGGGAAGAAGGAAGAACTGCAAAAGCACGCTGAAAAAAATAAAGAAAGTTTAAACGGATTTATAAACCGTGCTATAAATGAAGCAATTGAGAGAGATGGCAATTAAGCTTGTGGCAGATAATTGCTTTGACGGATTAAATTAAGTTTTATAAAATCGTTTATTTGAAGAGTATGTAACTTTCTCCGCGTGGAGAAAGCGCCGTCCCCGTAGAATAAACAAGTTTGTGAGACAGACGGTTAGAACACCGTAGGGACCGGCGTCCCCGACGGTCCCAAAATGCAAGAGATATCATTAACACTGCCATTATCTAATAATATATTGACAAATGGTAAACTTTGCTGTATAATCGTAGTAAGAAAAAGAGTAGAGGCGCAAAAGTTAAAAGTAACCGGAAGCGCGGCGCGGAAACGCCGCCGGTGAAAGGAGCTTTTGCCGAAGTGAAAAGCAGCTTTCCGGCGCTTTTTGCTGGGTTCGGGCAGAATATGTCCGAAACTGTCACTATTGTGGAGAGCTACGGTAATATCAGACTATAAAAGTCAGAGTACCGTGGACCATGGTACTCTTTTCTTT
>JAZNQU010000019.1:0-7644 GCA_045590315.1 Eubacteriales bacterium | reverse complement strand
AATGTCTTCAATCTCATTTCTTACACGGTCAACGTCGGCACTCGGAAGATCTATCTTGTTTATGACGGGAAGAATCTCAAGATCGTTGTCAACTGCAAGATAAGCATTGGCAAGAGTCTGTGCTTCAACACCCTGTGTACTGTCTACGATAAGAATAGCACCCTCGCACGCGTTAAGTGAACGTGATACCTCATAGTTGAAGTCAACGTGACCGGGAGTGTCGATGAGATTGAATATATACTCATTGCCGTCTTCAGCATTGTAAACAAGCCTTACCGCACGCGCCTTTATCGTAATACCGCGCTCGCGCTCAAGATCCATGTTGTCAAGAAGCTGTTCTTCCATTTCACGCTTAGAAACAGTCTGAGTCGCCTCAAGTATTCTGTCTGCAAGCGTGCTCTTGCCGTGGTCAATATGAGCAATTATTGAAAAATTCCTTATTTTTTTGAGTCTGTCGTTGTTAGGCATAAATAAACTCCTGAAAATTCTAATCATAACTATTATAATTTAAAATAGTATCTATTGTCAATCTATATTTGCAAAAAACTCTTTACATAAGTGAGCAAATATGATAAAATTAAGCGTGATCGGAGATGAATTTACGCTTATGAAAAATAAAAAAGTGGGTTTTCTGACCCTCGGCTGTAAGGTCAACCAATACGAGTCGGCGGCAATAGCAGAAAAGCTTGCCGAACTTGGTTTTGAAATTGAAGACTTTGCAAATAAGTGCGACTATTACGTTATCAATACCTGCACGGTCACAATGGAAGCCGACAGAAAATCAAGACAGATGATAAGACGTGCAAAAAAGAATAATCCCGGTGCGCGTATTATCGTAACAGGATGCCTTGCGCAGATAAACGCCGAAAAACTTACAGAGATAGACGGTGTTACAGCGATAGTCGGCTCACGCACAAAAATGCAGGTGGCAGAAAAGATACGAGAACTTGAGCTTGGCGAAAAAGTTAAAAATATAGACGTTGCACCGCTGTGTAACCTCGGCTTTGAGGATATGATGCTTGACGGAAGATTCGGCGGCGGAACACAAGAGCGCACACGCGCATACGTCAAAATAGAAGACGGCTGCGACTCGCATTGTACATACTGTATAATACCGAGCGCACGCGGTCCTGTAGTGTCAAAAAAGCCTGATGACGTCATAAGCGAAGTAAAAGCGCTCGTAGCAAAGGGATACCTTGAAGTAGTGCTTACGGGTATCGAAACAGGCTCGTACGGCAAAGACTTCAATGACGGGTATAATTTAGCCGACCTACTTGAAGAAGTCAACAAGATAGACGGACTTGAGCGCATAAGACTCGGCTCACTCGACCCGTCGATAATGAAGCCCGAATTTGTCGCGCGCATTTCAAAACTCAAGAAACTCACGCCGCATTTTCACCTGTCTCTCCAAAGCGGCTCCGATAGAATTTTAGGACTGATGAAGCGTAAATATAATACGAAAATGCTCCTTGAATATATGAAAAATATACGGGAGCATATACCTGATGTTATGTTTACAACAGACATAATCTGCGGATTTCCCGGTGAAACAGAAAGGGATTTTGAAGACACCTGCGAGTTTGTGAAGAAAGCAAAATTTTTGAGTGCGCATATCTTCGCTTATTCAAAAAGAGAGGGAACACCGGCATCGGTAATGCCCGACCAGATCCCGGGGAATATTGCCTCGACAAGAGTTAATAAGCTCTATGAAACAGTTGAAGAAGTCGCACAAACGATAATAGCCGACTATGACGGCAGAGAAACAAGCGTTATACCCGAAGAATATAAAGACGGGTACGCGTGCGGTCACACACCGAACTTTATTGAGGTGAAAATCTCTTGTATGGAAGAAGAATATAAAAAAGCGCACGCAAAGGTTACAAAAGTAAAGCTTTCGGTGAATGAAAAAGAAGTACTTGGTAAAATAATGGAAGCGTGAGGAATTTATTACAAATCTATTACAGTTGACAGAATTCTCTTGAAAAAAACAGAATTTGTGGTATACTGTAAAACAGACTGAGCCGAAGGAGGAAGAGCTGTGGCTGAAAAGATGCAAAACAGAACGATCGCGCAGAATAAAAAAGCGTATCACGATTATTTTGTCGATGAAAAATATGAAGCCGGAATTGAGCTCTTCGGCACAGAGGTAAAGAGTATCAGAGGCGGCGGAATAAATCTCAAAGACTCGTACTGTATGATTGAAGCTGGAGAGATTTTCGCAGTCGGAGTACACGTCAGTCCGTACGAAAAGGGAAATATCTTTAACAGAGACCCGTACAGAGTAAAAAGACTGCTCATGCATAAAAAGGAGATAAATAAGCTCCTTGGTCAGATAACGCAAAAAGGTCTGACACTCGTACCGCTGTCAGTCTATTTTAAAGGCTCGAAGCTTAAAATGGAAATAGGACTGTGCAGAGGTAAAAAGCTCTATGATAAGCGCGACGACGCGGCAAGAAAGCAGGCGGAGCGCGACATCGAAAGAGCACATAAGGAAAGATACTGATAAAACCTGTATTGAAAGCACAAATTGATTGAGCTTTAAATGCAACACAAAATGCAACATGATCAGAAAAGTACAATCAAAATGAAAAGACGATGGAGTATGGGTGAAAGCATAAATTTAACGCACACTTCATGCGCGCCATAGAAATGGGTGCGTAAAGGTTTCGACGGGGATTTTGAGGTATGGTAAGCGAGTAGAGTTTGGGGCAACTCTTAAATAAGTTCCAACTTAAAATTAAACGCTAACAATACAGAATTAGCAGCAGCGTAAGCGCATAGCGCACGCTTGTCGCGCATGGGAGTATCGCGGCCCATGCCCGGCATCAAATCAGCGGTGAACGTGAACGGCCCTTTCGCCATTGAAGCCGTCATGCACTAAATGGATTACCTTGATAGAAGCCTGTCTTTCGGCGTCTTGAGAGGGAAGACTAAAAGATAGACTACACTCGTAGAAAGCTGTATCAAGAGGTTTTCGGACAGGGGTTCGACTCCCCTCGCATCCACCATTGGAGGAGTAAACGAACACCCGGCGCTGTACGTTTGCAGCACCATGTTCGTCCTGCTTCTGCCTCTGTCTGCTGTGAGGTAAAAGACAGCAGAAAAAGAAAAAGCCCACCGGGCGGCCATAGCGGCCGCAGGGTGGGCTTTTTTCTGTGATGTGGGTATATTTACTCGGCTTTCGTTGCTTCGACGCGCTGTTCACCGTTCTGGACGGGTTCTGTGGGTTTCTCGGTATATGCTTCGAGCAGTGCAGGGTTCTTTTCCCACGATTCCTTTGCCTTTGCGAGTGCTTCCTCTACCCAGCGCACGAGGATGTCGTTGCTGATGAAGGTCTTAATGATAGCGGGAAGCTTCGGATAGATCACGTCAATGACGGCCGCCAGCTTCAGAGATCCAGTGCCGCCGCCGAGCTGCGTCTCTGCGTCTGTGACGAGCGCGTAGAGCATGTGCATGACGACTGACTTGTTGCCCTTGAAGATGGCAAAAACAACGGCCGCCACTGCGGCGATGATCAGAAGAATGAAGTCCCAGTTTGCGATGATGTAATTCAATACGTTCATTGTGATATACCTCCGTATATGTTCTTTTTTATTTGTTGCCGTTAACTAACTTGTAGAGGATCCAGTATAGCGAGCTGAAGACGAGGCTTTTTCTGGCCTCGTCTATGGCTTTCACGGCTTTGCTCACCTCTTTGATTTCGATCTTGTGCTTGCCGTTGATAAGCTCCCACACGATGTCGTTGCCCGTTTCGAGTTTCGTTTGCTTTTCCTTTTCGTATGAGATATAAGGGAGTTTGCCGTGTTTCGTCCAGTTGCGGCGGTTGTGGCCGCTCTTGGTGCAGTTGCAAGCGGTGAGCTGCACGCAGTTCTTCCATTCAGGCGTGCACTCGACGGCAAGACCGTCTCCCACATAGATGCCGATGTGGCCCTTCATCCAGACCGCCTCGCCGACCTCGATTTTGGAGAAGTCGGTGCTCACGTCTTTGCAGACGCTGATCATGGCGTCGGCGTCTATGTCCGGCACACCGTTAGCTTTGTAGCTCGCGCCACCGTATATTTTGCCCGGTTCTCCGCTCCATCCCCAGAGCAGTCCTTTAATCAGGCAGACGCAGTCGAAGCCGAAGGTGTTTGAGGTGGCTGCCTTGATCATAGTTTGACGAGTTGGGTTTTTATTGTAGCTGTGGTTTGCGCAATAGCGGGCTTTGTTTGCATCGTTCATCGGAGCACCGAAGCAGCCCATGACGTAGAGTGTCTTATATTTCTTCGCGACGTTGATCGCCCTCTGAGCGAGTTCTGTCGCGGTCGTGATCTTGGTTGTTGTCATCGTGATCATCCTTTCCGGTGTTGTTTTTATAGCTCATATGAGTCGCCGCTTTCAGCTTCGTTCTGAAGCCGTTCCTCTCGGTCCTGATCTTCGCGGATCCACTTGCGGTCTTGTCTGCGTTCCTTGGTTGTCTTGATCCACGCCATAGCGCCACACTCGCCGCCGAGAATAGCGAACACGCAGGTGCAGAGCGTGTCCGGGATCGTTCCGGTTTCTTTGTAGAGCTTTATCATCTCCAGAGTGAAGGCGGTCAGCGCGATGGCTATGACCACGAGGATCACGTCCATGGTGTGGATCTTCTTTTCGGGTTTTGCGGCCTTGGCCTTTGCAAAGCGACGTTTCATTCTACGCCACCAGCGCTTCAGCTTGCTGCTCTTTTTCCGTGCCATTGGCGATGCCTCCCTTTACTCGTAGAGGAAATGAACACCCTGCTCGGCGAGAAAGTCCTTCTGCTCGTTCTTCACTTTTTGAGCGTAGTCCAGAGCCTTGTGCATGTCGCCGTTGCAGTGGGCGTCAGGGATCCTCTGTACAGCCTTGGCCGTTGCTTCGCCGAGAGCGATAGCGGCGTTTACACCTTGAACGAGCAGGAGCTCCTGCTTCTCGCGTAGTCTATCGCGTTCAGTTTCTTCCTTTCTGCGAACTTCTTCTTCTGTGTCCTTCTTGTTCTGCTGCTGCGTGATCTTGCGTTGCAAGAGCCAGAAACAGAAGCCGGTGACAGCTGAAGGGATTCCCATGAGCGTGAGAAGCCCTCCGATTGTTATTTCTTCCATGTCGTCCTCCTTTTTTGCTTTTCCGGTTGTCTCGTTATATATGAGAGGCGCCCGGTGTGAGCCGGACGCCTTGTTTGCTTGCTATATTATAGAGATCAGATGCCCGGAATAAAGGCGGGACGGAAGCCGACACTATCACTGTTAAAAGTTCGCAGGCTCATACAGTTAAGAAAAAACATGCCAGAACCTTCCCCAGAGGAGAAGTTTCCACCCATGCTCGCAAGTCGTTCTTTTACGTTTCTCATATACACTTTGCTATTTTGGCCGCCGTTGCCATCAGGCATCAGAATCAATGCCTTTAGACGGTCAGGAACGCTCACACCGTCGGCTGCTGCTAAATTTGCTAAAATGGAGACGCCGTATGCGTTTTCGTTGACGACTGCATTTATTATCTTTGTATTTAGTCTGAACTGGTACGAGCTCGTTCCGCTTGCAGGAGTTCCGTCAATGTAGTCCCATTTTAGTGAGTCGTCAGTGCCCGGAGCGACGAGTGTGCCGTCTTGCAAAATCGCCTTCCAGAGGGTGGAGTCTGCGTTCTGTTGGTACTGCATCGCTGCATCGTTGTCGGGGAAGATTTGGAGTTCTCCGTTGACTGTACGATAGCCGCCCATCCACTCGCCGACGTTACCGTTCAGATCGCAGATGCCGTCTGGCTGCCAGTTATCATTCCACGTTACAGGACCGGAACCGGTGAGCGTTCTTTTTATTTTGCCATCGGTGCCATAATAGGAGCCGACACCTTTTTCATAACTTGCGCCGGCGTCGGTGCCGTGTGAGTTGTTCCCACGTGGCAAAGTGCCATTTTTGCGACTCAGTAGCGCGAGCCATGCGTACTCTGCGATTGTGGGAAGATGGAAGCCGGGGCCGTTCGCCTCGCACCAGATCTTCGCGTTGTCGAAGTTTACACCACTATTGCCAGCATCACCACGGTGCGCGCTGTCTATTATATCTGCTACTGGATCCTGAAGGGGCAAAGACAGAGCTCGGCCCTTGTAGACGGTCGCCAGATACTTGCCCATGTAGAAGGCAGGAATCTCGACGCCGTTCACCTTGAAGGCGTAGTGTGTAGTGTCGGGGCCTCCGTCAATAACGTCGGAGATCGCGCCCTTGTCGCGTCTGACGTAGATCGAAGGGAGACCGAGATCGTTATATATGGCGATATTCGTGCCGCCGCTGAGAAGTCTTACAGCTGCATCAAAATCGCTTACGGGAGTTTGACTTATATTTGCCATAGCTTAATGCCCCCATCCTTTCTCGATTTCTGCCGTTTGCCGGCTGATCTCGCGAGCATACTCGCGCTGTTCTTTTGTTGCTTCCTGAGAGTTTACTCCGAACGAGGCGAGAACCTTCTCCTCGTGCTGCTTTTGTTCGTCGGTTTTAATGATTACGTTAGCCATTTGTTTCGCCCTCGCTTTCAATAAGTCTGTCTGTTTCCTCGTAAGTGTAACGGCAGGGCATTACATCAATGGCCACTATATATTCTATTCCTGTTTCAATCTGCCGAATATAAACGCCTTTATCGCTGTAATGCTTTATGAGGTCATTTCGTTCGTTTCCGTTATTGTCAATATACGGATTTTGTACAGCTACCATATATTTGCCCTCCTTTACATAGCTTGGATTTGGGTGGCATGTGCCGCCCAGTTGGTTGCGCTCTTGTAAGCTGATACAGAAGCGGCAGGTACATATATTTTGCAGTCGGCAAGCAGAGTAAAACTGCCTCCAGAAAGTGTTGGTGGCGTAGTCGCATGAAAATAAAGTTGCTTCAAGCTTGTGCTGCCACTAAACGCAGTGTTATCAATCTTAGTTATGCCGCTTCCGATAGTTACGCTTGCTAAATTTGCGCAGTGTGCAAACGCTGATCTTCCGATGTCGGTGACATCATTTCCGATAGTCACGCTTTCAAGGCTTGCACATATATAACTAAAATAGTCGCCTATCCTTGTTGCTCCGCTTCCGATTTTTATCGTTTTGAGTTTTGTAAAAAACTCAAACAGAGCACGCTTTGCTATATAATAAGTGGCTGTAGTTTCGCTCCATTTCTTACCGTCATACCACCACGTTGTCTTGTAGGCAGTGTCGCTTCCGTTCTCTGCGTTCCCTGTCAATATGCCTGCGTCTGCACCGTCAGCAACAATGAATGTTTCGAGCGTGTCAGCAAGGTGCTGAATAGATGTGGCGTAAAGCTTTTTCGTGCCTGCGGGAATAATAAAAGTCGTTGCGCTCCCTTCTATGAACGCTTTCATATTGTCTTTAAGTGGGCTCAATAACTCGGCGTAGTCGTCTATTCTTGCGTTGCTTGGTAGCTCTATGCCAGCGCCTGTTATTACAGCCGATATATCTGCTTTAGCTCTATTTAGTCGTGTAATTTCGTCTGTTAAGCTCATAAATTACCTCCTATATAGTCGCCAATGCGGACTCGATATCGCCTATGCGATCATCTACATAGACATCTATTCCTAAAGCAACTATTGCGTCAGCTGCTGTTGATACTCCTGTGCCGCCTTTTTTTATTGATAATGGTGTATTAGGATCGCTTGGGTTTGAA
>JAZNQU010000018.1:0-2412 GCA_045590315.1 Eubacteriales bacterium | reverse complement strand
GCAAACATAGCAGCTTCCCAAACCTGTCCTTCTTCGCATTCGCCGTCACCGAGAACGGCGTATACTCTGTAAGAATCATTTGATATCTTGCCAGAAAGAGCCATACCGCAAGCAGCAGATATACCGAGCCCGAGAGAGCCTGTTGTCATATCAACGCCGGCAGTACCCTTCATATCCGGGTGACCTTGCAAATTGCTGTCTATCTGACGAAGAGTCTTAAGATGTTCAACAGGGAAGTATCCGCGGTTTGCAAGAGTAGAATAAAGTGCCGGAGCTGCATGTCCTTTTGAAAGAACGAAACGGTCGCGTGCAGGATTCTTAGGATTTTTCGGATCAACGTTCATTTCTTCAAAATATAGATAAGCCATCACGTCAGCGATTGAAAGAGATCCACCCGGATGTCCCGAAGCTGCTCTGTATACGCCTTCAATGATACCGATTCTGATTTTTTTCGCCTGATTTGCGAGGAATTCATTCGTCTGTTGCATTTTTTAGGCCCTTTCTGTCTTTACAGACATTTAATATATATAAATTAAATTTCACCGTTGTTATTTGCATTGGCTTTGAGGTATGCATTTATAAAGCCATCAATTTCGCCGTCCATAACGGCATTGATATTGCCGTCCTCATAGCCTGTACGAGTGTCTTTTGCAAGGGTGTAGGGCATAAACACGTATGAACGTATCTGCGCACCCCACTCGATATTCGTTTTGTTACCTTGAATATCTTCTATTCTCTCAAGCTTTTCGCGCTCTTTAATCTCCATGAGCTTGCTCTTGAGCATCTTCATTGCTGTTTCCTTGTTCTGAAGCTGACTGCGCTCAGTCTGGCAACCTACAACGATTCCCGTAGGCTTATGAAGAATACGGATAGCCGAGTCGGTCTTGTTTACGTGCTGACCGCCGGCGCCGCTCGAACGGTGCGCGGTTACTTCGATATCCTCGTCGCGGATTTCTATCTTGCCATCATCGGTAAATTCGGGCATTACTTCAACAGAAGCAAACGAGGTGTGTCGTCTTCCCGAAGAGTCGAAAGGAGAAACGCGAACAAGTCTGTGAACGCCGTTCTCGCTCTTGAGATAGCCGTAAGCGTTTTCGCCCTCTACCATAATAGTAGCACTCTTGAGTCCTGCTTCTTCGCCGTCAAGCCAGTCGATAAGCTTTACTGTGTATCCGTGCTTTTCACCCCAACGAGTGTACATACGGTAGAGCATAAGAGCCCAGTCCTGAGCCTCGGTGCCGCCCGCTCCGGGGTGGAATGAAACGATAGCGTTGCTCTGGTCATACTCGCCCGAAAGAAGAATTTCAATACGCTGACGCTCTTCTTCCTCTGCAATCTTCACAACCTCCGCTTCTACCTCAGGTATGAGCGACTCATCACTCTCGTCGATTCCTATTTCCGCAAGTACTATCGCATCTTCAAGTCTTGTTGCAAGATCATCGTATTTTTTAATCTTATCCTTAAGCTGCTTTACCTTGCGAAGAACGGTGCTCGAATTTTCCTGATCATTCCAGAAATCAGGCTCGAAGGTTTCCTTTTCAAGCTCATCAGCCTTTTCACGAAGCTTTTCAATCTGTAAAGCGCTTCCGAGCTCTTCTATATCAGCTCTCATTCCCTGAAGCTTATATTTTGCTTCTTCAAGTTGAATAATCAATATTTCCTCCCGACGCAAAAGCGTCAAATTCAAAATAGTTACATAATTACACATATTATAGTATACCAAATAATAGCATTCAAGTCAATAGAATTTACAAACAAATAATACAATTTATTTGTAAGGTAAAATTGAAAATAAAATGTAAATTATGTAGAAGTATCATTGTTTTTGTATGGATATAGTTTTATAATATTGTATATATATTTAATTCAGACAAAACTACCCTGAGGTGAGAACTTATGAAATATTTAATACTCGTTTGCGACGGAATGGCCGACTACCCGATTGAAGAACTCGGCGGCAAAACTCCGATGGAAAAGGCTGACAAGCCTTTTATGGACAAGCTTGCAAAAATCTCTGTTTGCGGCACCGTTTCCAATGTGCCCGAGGGAATGGTTCCGGAAAGCGACACCGCAAACATTGCAATAATGTCTTATGACCCTAAAATATATTCAAAAGGCAGATCTCCCCTTGAAGCTGTAAGCATGGGACTACATATGGATGACGATGATACCGCATACAGATGTAACGTCGTAACCCTCTCAGAAGAGGACTGCGACTACGATGAGCGCACTATCATAGACCATAGCGCTGACGAGATCACTACACCCGAAGCCGACGAGCTCATAAAAGCGCTTGAAGCGCATTTCGGCAGAGAAGGGCTTCACTTCTATACAGGTATAAGTTATCGTCACTGTATGATACTTAAAAACGGCATAAGTCGGGAGGCCAAGCGGTCTTAAGACAAGCTTTAT
>JAZNQU010000017.1:0-6813 GCA_045590315.1 Eubacteriales bacterium | reverse complement strand
ACGCCTTATTGCTCGCTTCATCCGCCACCGGCGGCGCTCGCAAACGGCTCTCTCTTGCCGGCAAGCCGGCGGTCGGTTCAAATCTCCCCGATAAAAAAAAAACAGCCCGAAAGGACTGATTCTTTTTTGGCGGAGAAGGAGAGATTTGAACTCTCGCGCCGGTTAACCCGACCTACACCCTTAGCAGGGGCGCCTCTTCGGCCTCTTGAGTACTTCTCCGAATTTATTATATATGAACGGCTTTCACCGTTGTTTTCGTATGGCGGAGAGGAAGGGATTCGAACCCTTGTGGGCTTGCACCCAAACGGTTTTCAAGACCGCCTCGTTATGACCACTTCGATACCTCTCCGTATTTTGCGTCAAGAGCGGCACCTTTATGTGCAGCTGTTTATCTGCGACAAGACTTATGATACCATAAATTATTTGCCTTGTCAATACTTTTTTTCATTTTTAAGTCATTTTATTCTTACTTTTTCCAACTATAATACACCTTTAGTCTCCTTATTAACCTTATATGTGTATTATTCCTCGTTTTGTCATTCACTAACGCTTTTTTTAAACAAAATTGAGAATTTTTTGTTTTTTCTATTGCTTTTTCTTTTTTGTTGTGATAGAATAATCATGATGTGTACAAAAATAATCACAATTTTAACCATCGCGGAGGTTTAATTTAAATGGAAATCGTAATGACAGTTTTAGGCGTTATTCTTTTACTCGCCGCACTCTTCCTTATAGTAGCCGTACTTATGCAGAGCAGTAAGTCTCACAAGCTTTCCGGTACAATAGCCGGCGGTGCTGAAACTTTCTTCGGTAAGACCAAGGGCGCTACTATCGACAAGAAGCTCAACACTCTTACAACTATCGTTGCTATCATCTTCGTTGCACTCGTTGCTGTTATGTACATCATTCAGCCTAACGTTGAAACAGTTATCGATGGTACAGTTACCGATACAGTCCTTGATACTGCTGTTGAGTCTGATTCTGCTGTAGAATCCGACGAAGTTGTTGATACTGACACAGTGGCAGAAAGCGACACTGAAGCGGTAAGCGACACCGAAGCAGTAAGCGAATAAAAGATTTTTCGTGCAGCATAATATTTGTACGGATAAAAACTCTTAATACTAACTCAAACGCCGTTTCCGTTTGCCCGGAAGCGGCGTATTTTCAAATACGGGAAATTAAGTTATGAAAAAAAGCAAAAACAAGAGAACAACAAAAAAATATTCAAAAAAATCAATCACTCGCTCGCGCTCGCGTAAAAGCGAGATGTCGCGCGCAATTAAGGCTGCACGCGCAAAAAGGTCGGGTGCTTTGCACCGTCATCAGAACGCACACATTGGCATATTCTCGACTACACAGCGCGGATATGGCTTTGTTACGTGTCATGATTTTGACGATGACGTATTTATTCCGGCATCAAAGACTTTGGGTGCCGCAGGCGGCGACGAGGTGAGGTTTATCGTTCGCTCAAGAAGCGCCACGGGACGAATTGACGGAGAGATATGTGAGATCATAAAAAGAAACGATGCTCCGGTTTTGGGCAGGATTTATGAGCGCGAACTGTATGTCCGTCGCGGCGGAAAGCGTGTGCCTGTGCGCTCATTTGAGTTTGTACCGGATAGCTCGAAGCAAATATCTTTTCCTGTCAGAGTATCGTCAGCGGCGGCAGCAGGCGCAAAACATGGCGACCGTGTAGCTCTGAAGATACTTGAATACCCCACTCGCACAAGCGAAGCTGTCGGCAGAGTTGAGCGTATTTTCGGCGCGGCAGATTCTATTGAGTCTGCTGTGGAAGCAATACTATATGACAGCGGTGTTATGCGAGAGTTTTCGCGCGAAGTGCTTGCCGAAGCACAGTCGCTTAAAGGCTTTGCTGACGGTGATTATCCGGGCAGACTTGATTTGCGCGGCAAAACGGTATTCACCATCGACAGCGAGTACGCAAAAGATCTTGACGACGCTATTTCGGTTGAAAAGACGGATAACGGCTGGGTGCTCGGCGTACACATTGCCGACGTTGCGCATTACGTTAAAGCAGGTGGAGCTATCGATGTTGAAGCACGAAACCGCGGTAACAGCGTTTATTATCCCGGAAGCGTGATACCTATGCTCCCCGAAGTGCTTTCAAACGGACATTGTTCGCTTAATATGGATAGCGAAAAGCTTACGCTCAGCGCAATAATTGAGCTTGACTCAAAGGGCGAGATACTCTCTTCTGAGGTGCGCGAAAGTGTCATATCAAGCGCGGCGCGAGGTGTTTACAGTGAACTTAATGCCATTCTTGACAAGAGCGCTGATTCGGCACTTAAAAAGAAGTATCCGAAAGCCGTACTTGATATGCTGAAAGAGGCAGTCAGACTCTACAAGGTTTTGTTTAAACGAGCAGAGAAGCGCGGATGCTTTGAGCTCGAGTCGGGAGAGGCTGTTATAAAGCTTGATGATAAAGGATACCCCTGTGATATCGTACGCGTTGACAGAGGAGTGTGCGAGCGCCTTATCGAGCAGTTTATGCTTTGCGCAAACGAGGCTGTTGCAAGACTTGTTTGTTCGCGTGGACTTCACGGCGTTTACAGAATTCACGAAAAGCCCGATTCTGAAAAATGCGCTGTACTTTTGCAGTATGCAGAAAACTTAGGAATTGAAGTAAAGAAAATGAATCTGCGTGCGGATAAGCTTGCGCCTGCCGATATGCAAAAGCTTTTGAAGTCTGCGGCAGAAAAGAACGTCGGACGTGCACTTTCGCCCGTTCTTTTGCGCTCTCTTATGAAGGCGCGCTATGAGCCGATACCTCTTGGACACTACGGTCTTGCGCTTGAGTTCTATTCTCATTTTACGTCCCCCATAAGGCGTTATTCAGATTTGATTCTCCACCGTTATCTCAAAAAGGCTCTTGCAGAGGGTGATAAACTTTATTATAATGCCCAAACCGATATTCCCGACAAAGATGCTTGTCCTGTAAATGCCGATCTTTCAAACGCGTGCGAGGCTGCAAACGAGGGCGAAGTGCGTGCGCTTACGGCTGAACGCTCGATAGACGATGTATACAAAGCGTATTTTATGAAAAACCGTATCGGCGACGAGTTTGATGCGGTGATTGTATCTGTGACTTCGTTTGGCTTTTTCGCCGAGCTTGACAACACCTGCGAGGGACTTGTTCTCGTATCAACACTTGGAGGACTCGGATACTATGACGAATCGCACATGAAGCTTACAGATGCTTACGGCAGAAGCTACAAGGTGGGCGAAAACATCCGTGTATGCCTTGAAGATGTTGACATTGCTACGGGTAAAATGACCTTTTCGCTTGTTGAAAACGAGGCTGCGGGCGATTGACAAAATCGCCCGTGCGTGCTATACTTGAAGCAGAATAAAAACAGGGAAGAGTAATATGGGAAAAAAGGTACTTGTTAAACTTACTGTAAGAAATGACGATATATACGATATCCGCCGTACTGTAAAGGACGCGGCAAAAGATAACGCTGACATAGAAGACGAATTTGACGATGATTTTGCCATAGGGGAAGAAGAGCCTGTAAGCGCATTTCCGAGCGAGGGAATGGAAATTATTACCGAGGGTCACATATCCCGCAAAAACGGTCGAATCGAGCTTAAATATGTTGAAACTGACGCGTCTGATATGTCAAACGAGATTACGACTTTGTCATATGATGAAAACGAGCCGGGTATTATCACGATGGAACGCAACGGCGTATGCAGAACTGCTATGGTATTCGAGGCAGGGAAGAGATACATCTGCGTATACGATGTCAGCGGTATGGTCTTAGAGCTTGTTGTGCGTACATACGATCTTGAAAACAAGCTTACCGATAACGGCGGAAGCATTCGCCTCGGATATACGCTTGAAAACGGCGGTGCTACGGTGTCGCGCGTTAAAATGATTATAGAAGTAAAAGCTTTGGACTAAAGGAGCAATCAATGGCACAGAAAAAGGCTGTTCCGGGCGCGGACTTTATAAAAGAAGAAATAAAAAAAGGTCTTTCGGGCGCGTACTTTTTCTATGGCGACGAGGATTTTTTAAAGCAGTATTATCTCCATGAAGCGGAAGCGGCGGTTGTCATCGATCGTTCGAGTATGAACTTTATAAGGCTGACAAATGACGAGTTTACTCCGGGCGATTTTGAAGAAGCGCTTAATTCCGCGTCTGTATTCGATTTTATGTCTATGATGGACGAAGAAGAGAAAAACGGACCGGAAAAGCTTGTCGAGCTTTATGAAGTAGACTTCAAAGCACTCAAGCCGAGCGACTTTGCATCGACAATAAAAATGCTTAATGAAAACATTGACTCGGACACCGTCGTTATAATATATTCAACCTCTGCCGAAATGCCCGAGGATTCAAAGTCTCATCAGACTATTATACGTGAGCTTTCAAAGGCGGCAAAGCCGGTCATCTTCCCCTATGAAAGCGATACTAAGCTCTCATCGTGGCTTGGTCGTATAGCCGCTAAAAGCAAGGTCACACTTGAGCCTGATCTTGGCCGTATGCTTATCGAAAGAGTAGGGCACAGTATGCTTATGCTCAAAAACGAGCTTGAAAAAATAATTTCATACGTGCACTCGCAGGGCAGAAATACCGCCGTACGCGAGGATGTGCTTAAGGTGTGCGCTTTTAATAAGGAAATATCCCCGTTTGACTTTGCAAATGCTCTTATGAAGCGTGATGCCAACAGAGCTTTTTATATTCTTTCGGATATGAAAAACCGCGGCGAAGAGCCGATTATAATATTGTCTACCGTATCAAGAGTGATCGGAGAGCTTATCCGTGTACGCGGATGTATGGACGAAGGTCTGACGCGCACGGAGGCCGCGGCGAAATGCTCTATGCACGAATACAAGGTAAAATTGTATATGGAGTCGCTGAAAAACACGGATATTTCGAAGTTGTTTTCTATAGCAGAGTCTGCATCGAAAGCGGACCTGTTGTTAAAATCGTCGCCTATTGACAGCTACATTGTTTTAGAGAGGCTCATATGCGAGCTTACAGGCGCCGGATAAAGGGAAGATACATATGGACAAATTAAAGATCCCCTACCCGATACTCGTTGAGGGGAAATATGATAAAATTAAGCTTGATAGTATAGTCGATGCGCTCATTATAACGAGCGAGGGCTTCGGAATATTCAAAAACGATGAAAAACGCGCACTTTTGCGCAGGCTTGCTGAAAAAAGTAAAATAATCGTTTTGTCCGACAGCGACAGCGCGGGTATGCTTATACGTTCGTGCGTTAAAAATACCATACCGAGTGACAGAATCATAAACCTTTATACCCCGCAGGTCAGCGGCAAGGAAAGGCGCAAGGACAAGCCTTCCAAAGAAGGCTTTGTAGGCGTTGAGGGAATTGATGCCGACGTTGTAAGAAAGCTTCTTGAGCCGTATATCGGCAAAGAGATAAGGCCGGGCGGTAAAAAAATAAGTAAGACTGACTTTTACGAGTTCGGACTGTCCGGTAAAGACGGCGCCGCAGAGCTTCGCGAGCGTGTATGCAAAGCACTTGATCTGCCGAAAACGCTGACACCAAACGCCCTTCTTGAAGCTCTCAATCTCTTTATGAATTATGAAGAGTTTGCAGAATTGATGAAAACGATATGAAAGAAACACACTTTTTTATTGCGTTGTGTTTCTTTTTATCATTAAAGAGTAAATTAAATGATGAATAAAGTGTAAAAAAGAGGATAAAAAAGAAAAAATCGCTTGCATATTAAGGAAAATGGTGATACAATGTACAATGGGTAGGGATTTGAATGCCCAAACAGCGTTATAAATTTATCAATATATAAACAGGAGACAAACCATGACACCTAACAAGCACATTTTAAAATGGGTCGATGAAATGGCTGCAATGACTCAGCCTGACAAAATCGTCTGGATAGACGGCAGTGAAGAGCAGATTGATGCGCTTCGCCGTGAAGCTGTAAGCACCGGCGAAATGATCAAGCTTAATGAAGATATTCTTCCTAACTGCTATCTTCACAGAACAGCAGTAAACGACGTTGCACGTGTCGAAGGCAGAACATATATCTGCACAAAGACAAAGGAAGACGCGGGAACTATCAACAACTGGATGGATCCCACTGAAATGTATGCAAAGCTTACAAAGCTTTTCACAGGCTCTATGAAGGGCAGAACAATGTACGCTATTCCGTACTCAATGAGTGTTGTAGGCTCTCCTTTCGCTAAATACGGTATTGAGCTTACCGACTCTATCTACGTTGTACTCAACATGGCTATTATGACAAGAGTTGGCGCTGAAGTAATCGAAGCTCTCGGCGAGGGCGATGACTTTATCAAGGGTCTTCACTCCAAGGCACAGCTCGAAGAAGAAAACAGATATATCGTTCACTTCCCTGAAGACAACACAATCTGGTCTGTTAACTCCGGTTACGGTGGAAACGTTCTTCTCGGTAAGAAGTGCTTTGCTCTCAGAATCGCATCCTTCCTCGGACGTAAAGAGGGCTGGATGGCTGAGCATATGCTTATCCTCGGTATTGAAAATCCCAAGGGTGAAATCAGTTACATTACAGCTGCATTCCCCTCTGCGTGCGGTAAGACAAACCTTGCTATGCTTATTCCGCCGGAAATATATCAGAAGCAGGGCTATAAGGTATGGTGCGTAGGCGACGATATCGCATGGCTCAGAGTTGGTGAAGACGGAAGACTTTGGGCAGTTAACCCCGAAAACGGATTCTTCGGTGTTGCTCCCGGTACAAACAACAAGTCTAACCCCAACGCGCTTGCAACAACAATGCGCGACACAATATTTACAAACGTAGTTCACAATACAGAAAACAATA
>JAZNQU010000016.1:0-6116 GCA_045590315.1 Eubacteriales bacterium | reverse complement strand
GGTAATTTCCGCTGCAATTGAAGCGGGCGCGCACGATTTTATAGTGAAGCTTCCCGACGCATACGAAACGCGCATAGGCCACGGCTATAAAGACCTCTCGGGCGGCGAAAGACAGAGGCTGTCTATCGCACGTGCGCTTCTTAAAAAGCCGAAGATACTGATACTTGACGAAGCGACAGCGGCTATGGATACCGCCACAGAGCAGAAAATAGAACACGCGATAGAAAAGCTGTCAGGAAGCTGTACGACGATAATGATAGCGCACAGACTTTCTACTCTGAAGAGTGCCGACAGTCTTATCGTTATCGAAAACGGAAAACTTCACGAGTCAGGCACGCATAGCGAGCTTCTTGAAAAAGAGGGAATATATCACAAGCTTTATACCCTCCAGCTTGAAGCGCTGCGCAATATTATAAGCGGCGGTGAAGACGAGCAAGAAAAAGCACCGGTCAGACGACCCGGACGGCAGGGCAGGCCCGGCAGAGCGCCGATTTAAAGGAGAGTGGTGTTATGGAGATAAAATACAACAACGGAGTGGTGTACCTTACACCGGAATTTGCGCATTTTAAAAAGTGCGGAGATTTTCTCGGACTTGATATTGACGGTGACACCTCGCTTCTTCGTGAAAGTGCGCTTGACGTTGAACGAAAGAATCATTACGACAGAATAAGACTCAGACGCGCGTTTCCGTTCACCTCAAGCGAAAATTACATATCAGTGCTCGATTCTGACCAGAACGAAATCGGCCTTGTTGAGGACATCTCAGCTTTTCCGGAAGCTGAAACAGCCTTAATAAAAGAAGAACTTGAGCGAGTATATTACTCGCCGCGCATACTCAAAATAAAAGCGGTCAAGGAAAAGCTCGGATACGCTTATTTTAACGCAGACTGCGACTGCGGTGAGCTCGATATACCTCTTCGCGACGTATACAGGAGCATTATAAGGATAGGCGACGACAGAATAGTTATAATCGACGTTGACGGCAACAGATACTATATCGATTCGGTAGAAGCTCTTGACAAGAAAAGCCGCAAAAAGCTTGAAATGTATGTATAAAGGATAAAATCCTATGAAAAAACAGTACGATAAGATAAAAGAAGCGAGACAGGATAAAAAAAGCCTTTTAAAAAAACTCGTTTCACTCTGTCCCGAAGCCGGAAAGTACGATTTCTTTGAAATGTGCCCGTACACTTTGCCAAGGGAAGGTATAATTGCATTTTCAAAAGAGGGAATACTTATCGCAGGCGAGGGTATGCAAGCTGAATTTATCGAAAGCAGTCGCGTTTCGCGCGTTCGTGCGGTGAACGAGAACGGATGCACTTTTTTTGAGTGTATGTGCGATAAAAAAGAGAGAATACTCTGCCGTTCTGATATGCGGGATTCAAAGCTTTATTTTAAGGTGATGCACAGCTGCGCCGAGGTATACAAAGACGAAGATAAACAACGTCGCGACAAAGATGACGATAACGAGAGAAAACACGAGAGTGAAAGAAAATGCCATAATTGCGGCAGGGTACTTAAGCCGGGCGAAGAGAGATGCCCGAAGTGCTCGCGTTCATTGAAGCTTGTTTTAAGAACTCTTTCGATATCGAAGGAATTCAGGTTTTACATAATCGCAACGGCGCTGACACTTATAGTGATATCTCTTGTTTCTCTGCTTGTACCCTATATTAACCGTGTGCTTGTTGATGACTACATAAAAAGCGAGGGCGGAAAAGTTTCATATACGGGCTTTGCGCTCGTTATACTTTCCATGATAGTCGTGCAGATAATACTCAACCTGCTTTCGGTTTTAAGACGCTATTTCAGTAGTACGGCAGGACTTGGTCTGCATACAAAACTTGCAACGATAACCTTTGACAAGGTTCAGGCTCTCTCTGTGGCAAAAAGCGGCAAATACGAATCGGGTGATTTGTTCAGGCGTATAAACCATGAGGTCAGGGAGATACAGTGGACTTTAACAGAGCATCTTCCGAACTATTTAGAGCATACCTTCAAGCTTGTGTTTGCAGGAATTTTCCTGTTTGTTTACGATTACAGGCTCGGACTTTTAATACTTGCAACGATTCCCGTTATAGTCTTTCTTTTCTACATAATAAAAGAGCCTACGCGTGCTCTTTGGGTAAAACAACGTCAAAAGGGCGCTCAAAACAGCAGTATACTTCACGATATCTATTCGGGTATACGCGTGGTCAAGTCGTACGGCACGGAAGAACGTGAGTTTTCAAGATACGACAAGTCGGCAAAAGAGTACAGAGACATCATGATAAAAAACGAAACTCTGTGGCCGCTTATAGTTCATCCTATAAACTTTATTGCAGGACTCGGCGAATTTTTTATTCTGTATTTTGCGGGAAACAGAATACTTGCCGGCACAATGACGCTCGGTGAAATGGCGATGTTCTCGTCATACGTTTCGATAATCTATGCGCCTCTTGCTCATTTCGCTTTTCTGCCGAAGCTTATTGTAAACTTCCTTGGCCATATCGGTAAGCTTTTTGAGCTTATTGACGAGGACGAAGAAATGAAAGACTCTCCTGCGGCATATGAGCATACACTCAAAGGAGAGGTCGAAATATCTCATCTGTCTTTCGGATACGATGAAACAAAAGAAGTTCTTGATGATATAAATCTCAGCGTAAAGCCGGGTGAAATGATAGGTATTGTCGGTCGCTCGGGTGCAGGTAAGTCTACGCTTATAAATCTTATTATGAGACTGTATGATCCCCACGCGGGCTCAATCAAGGTGGACGGCGTTGATATACGGGATATTTCCCAAGAGTCGTACAGAAGTCAGATCGGGGCGGTGCTTCAGGAAACCTTCCTTTTTACAGGCTCGGTGTATGACAATATTGCGTACGCAAAGCCCGAAGCGAGCTACAGAGAAATAATAGCCGCATCAAAAGCCGCAGGAGCACACTCGTTTATTATGAAGCTTCCCGAAGCATACAACACCAAGGTTGGCGAGAGGGGATATACTCTTTCGGGCGGAGAAAGGCAGAGAATTGCAATAGCCCGTGCGCTTCTTCGCGATCCGAAGATACTGATACTTGACGAAGCTACGGCATCGCTTGATACGGAGACTGAGCGCAGAGTACAGGATGCGCTTGCAAATCTTGTTAAAAACCGCACGACCTTCGCGATAGCTCACAGACTGTCCACACTCAGAAATGCGACAAGGCTTATCGTAATTGACCGCGGAACGATAGCTGAAATGGGTACTCACGACGAGCTTATGCAAAAAGAGGGAATATATTATTCGCTTGTTATGGCACAGCGTGATATGGTAAAAAAATAAAGTACAAAGGCACCCAGATGGGTGCCTTTGTACGTTTTATAGCCTCCACTTTCGGGGGATGTGGCAAAACCGTAGGTTTTGACGGAGAGGGTATTTCTACATTTCTTGCCCTCTCACCCGCTAACGCGGGAGCTCTCCCAAAGGGAGAGCCTTTTAATATTCCATCAAATAATTCCCCTCAATGTCGTAGAATTTGAAAATATCATTTTCCAAAATCGCATAACCGCGCTTTGTCCCCTCTTTCGGTATCGATACAGAGCCGGGATTGATGTACGTAAAGTTATCATACTCCTTTATTTTTGTCACGTGGGTGTGACCGCAGAGAAGTATGTCGCCATCTGCAAGCGGAGGGGGATTGTCGGGGTTATACTTGTGCCCGTGAGTTGCATATATTGTACGTGCTCCGATGGCTACAAGTGCATAGTCTGCAAGAATCGGGAAATCGAGCACCATCTGGTCAACTTCGGTGTCGCAGTTGCCGCGCACGGCGAGAATTTTATCTTTAAGCGGGTTTAATATTTCGATTACTTTTTTGGGGGCATACTCTTCGGGGAGATCGTTTCTCGGGCCGTGATATAAAATATCGCCGAGTATGAGTAATTTTTCACATTTTGACTCGTTAAATCTTTTTATTAGCATCTCTGCATATTTTGCAGATCCGTGTATGTCTGAAGCAATCATTATCTTCATAATCAAGCTTTCCTTTCGCTTTTTTGCAATTATATTATAATGTTATTCATACCTTTTGTCAATAAAATAAGAGCTATGTGGCAATATTAACTGTTTTTACAAAATTAGAGTGAATATTTCGTCTAAAATTATATGCCGTCAACTATTGACAAAAAGATATAAAATAGTGTAAAATAATAGTAGTTTCTCGATGACTGACGGATGAGCGAGTTTACGCAAGGGAAGTCGGGAAAAATAAAAGCCGACCGTCTGGGCAGCCGTATTCCGTTTTATGGGGTACGTGTGTCCTTTTTTATTTTGTGCCGGGTGTGGCAAAAACGGAGGAAATTATGAAAAAAGTCGGAATCGTTATGGGTAGCGACAGCGATCTTAATATCGTGGAAAAAGCTATCAGTACACTCAAAGATTATGGAGTACAGTGCGAAGTGCGCGTTCTCAGCGCACACAGAACACCCATAGAAGCGGCTGAATTTGCACGCAGTGCAAGAGAGCGCAATATAGGTGTAATTATTGCAGCTGCCGGAATGGCGGCTCATCTTGCAGGCGCAATGGCGGCGAATACTACGCTTCCTGTTATCGGTCTGCCTGTAAAATCAACAAATCTTGACGGCGTTGACGCGCTCCTTGCAACGGTACAGATGCCCTCCGGCATACCTGTGGCGACTGTTGCTATCGACGGTGCGGTTAATGCCGCGCTTTTGTCAATACAGATACTTGCAACGTCTGATGATTCTCTCACAGAGAAGCTTAATGCAGCAAGAGCTGCTGCTGCAGACAAGGTGCGCGAAAAGGACGCGGCCGTTTGTGCTAAATACAACAATGCTTAAGTGTAATTAAGGTGGAGGTCATATGGGAGGCTTTTTTGGCGTAGCAAGCAAGCGCGATGCAATAAGCGATGTTTTTTTCGGAACAGACTATCACTCGCATCTCGGAACCAGACGTGCGGGTATGGCGGCTTATGATGTGCAGATAGGGCTTCAGCGCGATATACATAATATTGAAAACTCACCGTTTCGAACGAAATTTGATAAAGTCTTTCTTGAAATGAAAGGAAACTCGGCGATCGGCTGTATCAGTGATTCAGACCCTCAGCCGCTTCTTATCCGGTCGAACATAGGAACTTATGCAATTTCAATAGTCGGAAGAGTAAACAATTCCGATGAGCTTATTGAAAAGTATCTTCTTACAAACGGTGGTCACTTCGGCGTAATGACGGGCGGCAGGGTAAACACCGTGGAGCTCGTCGCCTCGCTTATAAATCATAAGAGCGACTTTAAGGAAGGTATAAAATTTGCGCAGGACGTTATAGACGGCTCTTTGTCGGTGCTCATCTTAAAGGATGACGGAACGCTTATCGCGGCAAGAGACAAGCTTGGCAGACTTCCCGTTATAATCGGTAAGAGTGAGGATGCCCACAGCGTTTCCTTTGAGTCATTCGCTTTTGAAAAACTCGGATACGAGATTGAGAAGGAGCTTGGACCGGGCGAGGTCGTACAGCTGACGCCGGATAGCGTTACTCAGCTTGTCGCACCGGGTGATAAAATGAGAATATGCTCGTTTTTGTGGACGTATTACGGATATTCAAACTCGATTTACGAGGGAGTAAACGTAGAGCTTATGAGATACAAAAACGGCAAGATACTCGCCGAGAATGACAGAGAGAAGGGGCTTGCTCAGGATATTGATTATGCCTGCGGCGTGCCCGACTCGGGAACACCCCACGCGATAGGATACGCCAACGAAAGCAAGGTGCCCTTTGCGCGCCCGTTTATAAAATACACTCCTACGTGGCCGAGAAGCTTTACTCCGCCGACTCAGGCTGAGCGAAACAGAATAGCGAAAATGAAGCAGATACCCGTTAAGGAGCTTATCAAGGATAAGAATCTGCTGTTTGTCGACGACTCCATCGTTCGCGGAACTCAGCTTAAGGAAACGGTAGATTTCCTTTATGAGAATGGAGCAAAGTCGGTGCATATGCGCTCGGCTTGTCCTCCGATAATGTACAGTTGTAAATATTTAAACTTCTCGCGTGCTACCTCAGAGCTTGAACTCATCGCAAGACGTACTATTATTGAGCTCGAAGGAGACGAGGGAATGAACCATATTAAAGAATATGCGGATGCTTCCA
>JAZNQU010000015.1:0-2549 GCA_045590315.1 Eubacteriales bacterium | reverse complement strand
GCTCATGAAGCGCGCTTGTAAAGTCTTCTGCATTTTCAAGTATATCGGCATACTGACACAAAGACTCCGCTACAGCCGTGTTAAGCACGATATTACAGCCTGCAATAGAGTTTGAAGAGCCGAGCATTCTGAACTCGAATTTATTACCCGTAAAAGCAAAGGGTGACGTTCTGTTCCTGTCTGTCGTATCCTTGGGGAATTTCGGTAGCACGTGCACTCCAAGCTTTAAACGATGCTTTTCGGCAGCCGAATACGCACTGTCGTTTTCAATAGCGTCAAGTATTGCCGTAAGCTCATCGCCTAAAAACATTGATACTACCGCAGGGGGAGCTTCTGCAGCACCGAGTCTGTGGTCGTTTCCTGCTGATGCAACCGTGATACGAAGCAGATCCTGATAATCATCAACTGCCTGAATAACGGCACAAAGGAAAAGCAAAAACTGCGCGTTTTCATACGGAGTTGCACCGGGATTCAAGAGATTTACTCCCGTGTTTGTAGAAAGCGACCAGTTGTTATGCTTACCCGAACCGTTTACTCCCGCAAAGGGCTTTTCGTGCAAGAGACACACAAGTCCGTGCTTCTTTGCAACTCTCTGCATAAGCTCCATTGTTATCTGGTTATGGTCTGTAGCAATATTGGTCGTTGTAAATATGGGGGCAAGCTCATGCTGAGCAGGTGCACCCTCATTATGCTGCGTTTTCGCAAGAACGCCGAGCTTCCAGAGCTCCTCGTTAAGCTCAGCCATATAATTTGCTACACGAGTCTTGATAGTACCGTAATAATGGTCGTCAAGCTCCTGTCCTTTAGGCGGCATAGCGCCGAAAAGGGTACGTCCGGTAAATATCAAGTCCTTGCGTTTTTCATACATTTCAACGGGGATAAGGAAGTATTCCTGTTCGGGTCCGACAGTCGTCTTTACTGCGGTAACGTTATCGTTACCGAAAAGTTTAAGTACACGGAGAGCCTGCTTGTTTATTGCCTGCATCGAGCGAAGCAAGGGAGTTTTTTTATCAAGCGCTTCTCCGCCATACGAACAGAACGCTGTGGGTATGCAAAGAGTTTTGCCCTTTACAAAAGCATACGATGTGGGGTCCCAGGCGGTGTATCCTCTCGCCTCAAAGGTAGCGCGCAGACCGCCGGAGGGAAAGCTTGACGCGTCAGACTCGCCCATTATAAGATTACTTCCGGAAAACTCCATTATCACTTTGCCGTCTCCGACAGGAGATATAAAGCTGTCGTGCTTTTCGGCTGTAATGCCCGTCATAGGCTGGAACCAGTGCGTGAAATGGGTCGCGCCCTTTTCAATCGCCCAGTCCTTCATCGCACCTGCGACAACATTTGCTACTGTGATATCGAGAGATTTTCCCTCGTCCATTGTCTTTTTAAGTGCTTCATAAGTTTCCTTTGGCAAGCGCTCTTTCATAGCACTGTCGCCGAAAACAAGTTCTCCGAAATACTCGAGTAGAGTGTTCATAGCTATCCTCCGTTTGTTGTAAAACCCTATAAACTCTTTTAAAGAAAGCGGGCAAAGGCACCGAAAGTATCGCTTCCCTGTCGCCTTTGCCGTTAATGCCATTATAAACTATACTGTCTTCTTTGTCAATAGTCTTATTATTATTATTTTATACAGTCTTATCAGATATCGCGGCGTCCCTCAATTGCCCGGAAAAGAGTCACTTCATCTGAATATTCAAGCTCGCCGCCGACAGGAACTCCATACGCAAGGCGCGTAGTCTTAACTCCAAGCGGTTTGATGAGCTTTGAAATGTACATTGCCGTAGTTTCGCCCTCAATAGTGGGATTTGTAGCGATTATAACCTCTTCCACTCCGTCAAGACGTGTGATCAGACTTTTTATATTGAGCTCTTCCGGACCGATACCGTCCATTGGAGAAATAGTTCCCCCAAGCACGTGATAAAGTCCTTTAAATTCACGCACTTTTTCAAGTGCCATTACAGCGCGCGAGTCCTCGACTACACATATAACACTTTTATCACGGCGAGCGTCCGAGCATATCTCACACTTGCCGCCCTCTGATATGTTTCCGCATACCTCGCAGGGGGTAATTTTCTCTTTTGCCGTTACTATCGCGCCGGCAAATTCCATTGCTTCTTCTTTAGTAAAATCAAGCACGGAAAACGCCATTCGTACTGCCGTTTTGTGTCCGATACCCGGAAGCCTCTTGAAATTTGATATAAGCGCTTCAAGAACAGGCAAATATTCCTGCGCCATGATTAAAAGAGCCCCGGCAGACCAAGGTTGCCCATGCTGCCTGTGATCTGTCCCATTTTTTCGGAAGCATCGTTTTCAACGCGCTTTATTGCCTCGTTGAAAGCGGCTGTAAGTACGTCGGAAAGTGTTTCTATATCGTCAGGGTCAACGATGTCGGGAGATATTTCAAGAGAAGTGACCTCTTTTTTGCCATTCATTGTAAGTGCAACGACTCCGCCGCCGGCCTTTACTTCGTATTCAGTTTCCTCAAGCTCTGTCTGAAGTGCCGCCATATCCTCCTGCATCTTCTGTGCCTGCTTGAGCATAGCAGACTGGTT
>JAZNQU010000014.1:0-9128 GCA_045590315.1 Eubacteriales bacterium | reverse complement strand
ACCTGCTTCAAGAGCATCTTCCATAAGCTTATCCTCGTCAATCTTGTCATCCTTTAATATAATGATAACACCGCAATCAGAGAAAAGGAAGCTTACGCATCCGCTCGTGCCGAGATTGCCGTGGAACTTGTCAAAGTAGTGGCGCACTTCGGAAGCCGTACGGTTTCTGTTGTCGGTGGTAGTTTCAACTATAACCGCAACACCTGCAGGACCGTAACCCTCGTAGGTGATCTCTTCATAGTTTACGTTTTCAGCACCAAGCGCTTTTTTGATAGTACGTTCAATGTTGTCGTTAGGTACATTGTTGCTTTTAGCCTTTGAAATAAGATCGCGTAGCTTGGAGTTGGTGTTCGGGTCTCCGCCGCCTTCCTTGACAGCGATCATAATTTCCTTGCCTATCTTTGTAAAGATCTTCGCCTTCTGCGCGTCGGTCTTTTCTTTTTTATGCATTATATTTTTCCATTTGCTGTGTCCTGACATTTTTATATTCTCCTTTAAATTAAATCTTTTCGGTCGGTTTAATGCAGATAAGCGTAAAGGCTGTTTTAAGCACGTGGTTAACTGCATTTGTAAGATATATTCTTGTGTTCTTTACTTCTTCGTTATCAGCGTTTAAAATCTGACAAGAGTGATAGAAGCGGTTGAACGCGTTGCATACGTCAAGAATGTAACGTGTTATTACCATAGGCTCGTAGTCATTTAGAGCAGAGAGTATCTTTTCAGGGTATCTTGCAAGTACCTTTACAAGCTCGCGCTCCGTGTCGTCGGTAAATTCACCTGTGCTGCCCGTAGAGTCAGCCTTATTAAGTATAGAGCACGTACGAGCGTATGTGTACTGCGAATAAGGACCTGTGTTGCCCTCAAAGGAGAGCGCGTCCTCTAAAACGAAGTTTATGTCCTTGATACGGCTGTTTGAGAGATAGTGGAATACGATAGCACCAACTCCGACAGCTTCAGCAACCTCGTCGGAATTTTCAAGATCGGGATTCTTTTCCTTGATAATACCGCGTACCTTGTCGATAGACATAGCAAAAAGGTCCTTTAAAAGTATTACGTTACCCGTACGCGTTGCAAGCTTTTCGCCGTTTATTGAAACTGTACCGTAGGGAACGTGAATAAGATCCTTAGCCCACTCATAACCCATAAGCTCTACAACCTTGAACCACTGCGCAAAATGTAAGCTCTGTCCGGCAGAAGTAACGTAAATACACTTGTCAAAATTGTATGTGTTTTTTCTGTACTTCGCTGCAGCAATATCACGGGTAGGGTAGAGCGTTGAGCCGTCACGCTTAAGGATAAGGCAGGGCGGCATATTGTACTCTTCAAGATTAACAATAGAAGCACCGTCGTCAAGCGTCATGAGATTTTTCTGACGCAATTCTTCAACGATAGCTGGCATCTTGTCGGAATAAAAGCTTTCGCCGTTATAGCTGTCAAACTCAATACCAAGCTGCTTGTACGTCCTTCCGTATTCGGCAAGGCTTATTTCAATAAACCACTTCCAGAGCTTGATATTATCATCATCAAAGTGCTCAAGCTTTGTAAATTCCTCACGCGCTCTGTCGTTAAGAGAAGTATCCTTTTCAGCTTCTTCGTGGAACTTCACATAAAGAGCAACAAGCTCGTCAATGCCACCGCGCTCTATAGTCTCACGATCGCCCCAAAGCCTGTACGCAACGATAAGCTTACCAAACTGCGTACCCCAGTCGCCGAGGTGATTGATACCAATACAGTCGTATCCCGCAAACTCGTGAAGCATCTTGAGCGAATGTCCGATTACAGTAGTTCCGAGGTGTCCAATATGGAAAGGCTTTGCTACGTTCGGTGAAGAGTAGTCAAGAACGACCGTCTTGCCCGCGCCGAAATCAAATCTTCCGTAATCATCGCCGAGCGTGTTTATCTCGCAAAGTCTTTCACAGAGATAAGCGTCGGATATAAACATGTTAAGATAACCGCCTGCAATATCGGTTTTCGCAATTTCGGGAATTTCAACAGAATCCGCAAGCATCGCAGCAATCTGAGGGGGAGCAGCTCTTAATGCCTTGCTCAACTTAAAGCAGGGAAAAGCAAGATCTCCCATGGCACGCTCTGGCGGATACTCAAACATCTGCGCAATGCTTGCAGAGTCAAGTCCGTGCGCATCATTTTTTTCATCAAGCCGAGCAAGAATCGCCTCGGCAAGCTTGTTTTTTAATTTAAGCATTATATGGTCCTTTCTTTTATAAATGCAACGTATGGCTTATTTGGCACCTTTAGCACAAAGCGCCGCTTCTTCTATAACAACAGCTCTTTCATCAAACGGAACGTGCCGTCCTTCTATAAGCTGGTATCTTTCGTGTCCCTTGCCTGCAAGAATGATAACGTCGCCCACACAGGCGTTTCTGATAACGTATCTTATAGCTTCTGCACGGTCGGGAATAGTAACGTATGGAGTTGAGCTTCCGATAAAACTCTTTTCAATATCAGCAATTATTTTGCCGGGGTCTTCAAAATCGGGATTGTCACTCGTCAAAACACAGAAGTCAGCACATTTGGCGCATATGTCGCCAAGCTCCTTGCGTCTGAGCTCTGTTCTTGATCCGACAGAGCCGAAAAGCACGACGAGCCTGCGAGGAGAGTATCTTCTCACAGTATCAAGTAAATTCTGCATCGCAAAACCGTTGTGAGCATAGTCGATTATAACAGTAGCCGTGTCAAGTGCGTCTACTATTTCGAATCTGCCGTCTACAGTAGAAGCCTTAAGTGCGGCGCTAATGCTCTCATCCTTGATTGCAAAGCGCTTTGCGGCGGCAATAGCCGCAAGAGCGTTGTATACGTTAAACCTGCCAGGCATTTTCAGTGTTACGGGAATCACACCGGTAACGGTTGAGCATTCAAAACTTATACCGAGACAAGTGTCTGTTTTGTATTCTTTAATAAGCGAGGCAGTATAGTCGGCATGCGTGTCTATTGCATAGGTTAATGACGTGCATTTGGAATTCTTGCGAATATCGGTATAGTGCTTGTCATCAGCGTTGAATATACCGCAACGGCAGTTTTCAAACAGCTTTGCCTTGCACTCAAGATAATTCTGAAAACTCGGATGCTCGCCGTCACCGATATGGTCGGGAGCAAGATTTGTAAATATTCCGATATCAAAGGTTATACCGTCGACTCTGTGAGTAAGATAAGCCTGAGAGGACACTTCAATAACACAAACGTCAACGTTTGATTTAACCATCTTATCAAAAGCCTTGAAAATCTCAAAGCTTTCAGGCGTCGTGTTGACCGTGTCAAAGTGCTCGCCGTTTATATATATTCCGTTAGTTCCGATAGTTGCCGCGTTATATCCGCCTTCGGTGAGAATGTCGCGCACAAGCTTTGTAACAGTCGTCTTTCCTTTGGTGCCTGTAATACCTATAAGCTTCAAATGTCTCTCGGGATGAGAGAAAAACTCGGCTGAAACTATCGGCAGAGCAGCGCGTGTATCGTTTACGTAAACAACGCATGAGTCGTCGGGAAGCTTAATAGTCCTGTCAGCTAAAAACACACGGCAGCCGCGCTCGTAAGCGCTTTTGGCATAGTCGTGGCCGTCAACGCTGTGACCGCGCAGACAGACAAACATACATCCTTCATACGCCTTGCGTGAATCATAAACTATATCGCATATTTCGTAGTCGTTTTCCGGCATAGAAACATCTTCAAGCGCGGATAACAGTTGAGTCAGAAGCATAATTACTCCGTGCCAATTATGGCAATTTATATTTGTTCACGGCAAATTTTGCCGCACTTGGTAACAGTTTTTCTTGCGAGGACTTCGAGGGAATCAACGTAGAAATCATCACTTGCAATAACTTCAAAATTCTTTTTGATAAGAGCAAGCTCGGTACAGCCAAGTATCACGCGGCTGCAGCCAAGCTCCTTCATTTTTGAAGCAATCTCACTGAATTTCTTTATATCCGGCTCTTTCCCTCGTTTGATGTCGTCAAAGATAATCGAGGTAATAATATCCTGATCACTCTCTTCAGGCACAACTATTTCAACCTTGCCTTCACCAAAGGATTGATACGTACCCGATTTGCACGTTCCTTCGGTTGCAAAAAGAGCAGCGCGCGTAACACCAATACCTGCCAGATAGTTCACCGTTTCGGTAATAATATTGAGCACAGGTATACTAACATTCTCTTGAATACCGTCGTAAAAATAATGGGCGGTGTTGCATGGTATAGCAATCATATCGGCGCCGTACGCTTCAAGCTTTCTTGCTTCCTCTATCATAGCAGGCAGGGGATTGTCATTGCTTTCTCCCAAAATAAAGCTTGAGCGGTCGGGTGTTGAAACACGGCTTGATATAACCATGTCAATATGCTCCTGGTCGCATTCGGCAACAGTAAGGGCGGTCAATAACTCGTAAAAATATGCAGTTGCCATAGGACCGAGACCGCCGAGAATTCCGAGCAATTTGGAACTGTCTTTTTTAGCCATTTAACTGATTCCTTTAATTATCTGTATTTTCTGAACTTCTTGAAATGATTGAAGGTGTATGCAAGAGCGTAGAAGAGCCTTTTCGGATTGTTTTTCAAATCGAACTTGTAGAAATATGATGAAAATTCGCGTTTTGAGCGCACCAGTTTGTGAATACGCTTCTTTATATCGGGATACTCGGTCAAGTACGAGTATATTATTTTTTTCGGAACAATATGCCAGAACGCATCTTTTCCGTACTGAATATCATTAAGACCGCCGCCCAAACAATCATCAACAATGAGCTTTGCTATGTTGCACCCGGAAGCAGTAACGTAGTAGTTGCTCCTGCCTTGCCTGAGATTTATCTCAAAAGCGCGGTAGGTGTTGTCGCGCGAGTCGTACTTTATGTCAAAGTTTGCAAAACCTCTGTAGCCGATGTTTTCAAGATAGACCTTGAAAGAATTACAAAGCTCTTCATTGTCTTCGGTAAGTATCGCCGCATGATTTCCGATAGCCTTAGGAGTGTGCTCTTCTAAAAGCACGTGACCGAGACACATCATTTTCAACTTTGAATTTTTGTCGCAGTATGCAGTCAGCACACGCATACAAGAGTCAGCGCCGGGAATCATGTCCTGGAGAATTATCTCATCAGGGTACCCGGAAGCGAAAATTTCACTAATTATCTTTTCGGCTTCTTCTGAGTTTTTAGCAGTATAAACCTTTTTCATACCGTCAAAGGGATATTTCCAATAAAGAATACTGCTTGACGGCTTAATTATAATAGGATAATCAAAACCGGGATTTTCAAGAACGGCTTTGTCATAATCTTTTGAAACTATCTGCGTTTTCGGATAAAGAATACCCGACGCGTCACATTCCTTATAGAAATTAGCCTTGCTTTGAAGCTTCTGCCAAAGCTCCTCTTCAATGTACGGCATTATATACTTGTCCGAGAGCCTGTTCTTACTTTTTATAATAAGACCTGCGTAATCATCAGTACAACCGATAAGTATAAGCTTTTTGCCAGAGTGCTTGTCAGCAAAATCAAGGAGCGTCTTAACAAAAGTATCAGGCTCATCAAAATCGGGTACGGTGGTAAATTTTATAATTTTTGAGTGCTTAGTGCAACCGATTTCGTATCTGCCGAAAGCAAAAGCAATCGTACCATATGCCTCGTGAAAAGCACGAGCCACGTTGTAGCAGTTGAGATCCGCGCCGGCAATTACCAGCTCAAAATCATTTTTTGTAATTTCAGACATTTTTATGTCATTCCTTTCCGCAAAGAAGCGCAGATGATATTACGCTTTCTTGCAGGAGATTTTTTCATCAATAAAGAAACGCTTGTACCAGACAAGGAAGGTAAATACCGTCCATATTTTTCTGCCCCTGTCGTGAGCGCGGTCGGTACTGTTCTTGTGCTCGTCAAGAATCGAGACAAGAGCATTTGTATCAAAGAACTTTTCGGCAAAATCGCTTGTGAAATATTCTTTTACAATGTTATAATACTTGTCCTCTCTGAGCCAATAGCGAATCGGAACAGGGAAGCCCTTTTTCTCTCTGTCAGCCCAAGCGTCGGGGAGAGTTTTGTTTGCAGCCTTTCTGAGAACGTATTTTGTGTTCTCAGGCGTTATCTTGTATTTTGCAGGAATCTTTGAAGCGTGCGCCATAACTTCCTTGTCAAGAAAAGGTACACGCAACTCAAGAGATGACGCCATGCTCATCTTGTCCGCCTTTAACAGAATGTCACCGGGCAGCCATAAATTCAAGTCGAGATACTGTTTTTTTGAAAGCTCGTCAAGATGCTGTATGCGTTCATAAATCGGCGCGGTAATCTCTTTTACACTTTTGCCCGACTTGTATTTGCCCTTGAGAATACTTACAGCCTCGTTTTCGTTAAATACGTGAGCCTGCCCGATAAAAAAGTCTTCGGGTCTGCCTGAATTCTTGATAATAAAGTCGTGACCTTTAAAGTAGGGAAGCGACCTTGCACATGCCGCCAATGCACGTCTCATAAAAGAGGGAATACGCTTGTACTTGCGTGCAAGTGCGCGCTCGTTGTATTCTTCATATCCTGCATATATCTCGTCTGCACCCTCGCCTGAAAGAACGACTGTAACGTGCTCGCTTGCAAGCTTTGCAAGGAAATAAAGTGGAACTGACGAGGGATTGGACTGAGGCTTGTCCATGTGATACTGAATATCTGAAAAAGCATCAAAACACTCGTCAGCAGTAAGCAACCTCTTGCAGTTTTCGATACCGAGCTTGCCTGATAGATCAGCCGCATAGTCGGTCTCATTAAACTTGTTAAAATCAAAACCTACGGAAAAAGTCTTGTTTGGCATAAGCGCCGCCGTAATGTAGCTTGAATCAACTCCACCAGAAAGGAAAGAGCCGACCCGAACGTCGCTTATTGAGTGCGCTTTAACAGATTCTCGGACAATGTTGTCCGTTTCATCCACATATTCTTCAAAAGACTTTTGTACTTCGATAAAATCAACGTCGGCATACCTTTCAACAGTAAACTTGCCGTTTTCATAGGTGAAACAATGCGCCTGTGGGAGCTTGTATACACCTTTGAAAAACGTTTCGCTGTCCGCTGAATACTGGAACGTGAGATAAGGTCTTAAAGCCTTTTCGTTAACGCTCATAATGAAATCGGGATGCTCGAGAAAACTCTTTATTTCCGAGCCGAAAAGTAAATCTCCGTTTTCAAGTAGCGTGTAGTAAAACGGCTTGATACCGAACATATCACGCGCACCGAAAAGGGAAGACGATTCAATATCCCAGATAGCAAAAGCGAACATTCCGCGAAGACGCTTCACAATGTCGCGTCCGAAATGACGGTAGCCTGCTAAAAGCACCTCTGTGTCGCTTGTAGTCAAAAAGCTTGCGCCGTAGCCTTCAAGCTCGCTTCTCAGCTCTCTGAAATTGTATATTTCACCGTTGAAAACTATAACAGACTTGCCGTCAGCACTTACCATAGGCTGATTTGCATCGGGACGCAAATCGAGTATCGAAAGACGGCGGAAACCGAGAGTAATACCTTCCCCGAGATAAGTGTTGCCCATATCGGGACCGCGGTGAATAATTCTCTCGTTCATTCTGTTTATAATTTCTTCGCGGCTTTCAAGAAAGCCCGTGAATCCGGCAAATCCGCACATTAGAGTAAAAATCCTTTCAAGAATATGAGGGGGTAAAAACCGCGTGTACCGGCGGAGGTGACTCCGCCGGCGCAGTTGTTATAAATATAAATTAGATGTTTCAGAGCGTTTGCGCAGAGTACAACGCGCTTAAATGTTATACTCCTGACGTCTGATAACGTGATCCTGGTATTCGCGGTCAAGCTCAACAAAGTAAGCACTCCAACCCCAGATACGAACAACGAGTCTGCCGTAGTTTTCGGGATGCTCTTGCGCTTCTTTCATCGTCTCAAGGTTAACACTGTTAAGCTGAAGCTGATGACCGCCAAGAGATATAAAGTATTTAACAAGCTTTGCAACCTTGCTTATACCGTCAGCGTCTCTGAATACGGAGTTGTGGAACTCGATTGTCAGAGGACCGCCGTTCATAACGTTTTCAAAATGCTGCTTGGAGAAAGACTTGATAACCGAAACAGGTCCTACCTTTGCAAAGAGGCTGGGCGCGAAATTTGCACCAAAAGGCTCGTTTGCAAGTCTGCCGTCAGCAGAAGCACCTATCTCGTTTGCGTGCCACAGGTAGTACATCGCAGAGCCTGTACCTGCTCTCCAGATACCGCCCTGGCAGTTCTTCTTGCCCTCGAAGCATTTAGCAAAGCTGTCCATAAGCTCTATAGAGATGTTGTCAACGTAGTCATCATCCATACCAAGCTTGGGAGTGTCGTTACGAAGCTTTGCAAGAAGCTCAGGATAGCCCTCGAAGTTAGCTTTTACCGCATTTATCATTTCAGGGGCAGTAACCGACTTTTCATCAAACACATATTTCTTGATAGCGGCAAGAGAGTCAACGGCAGTGGAATGACCTGTACCGTGTACACCGTAGTTGCGGTACTTGATGGGATCAAGCATAACGCCCTCAAGGAAAGGAGAGGGAACAAACCAAACGTTCTTTACAGAATCCATTATCTTGTCGCATTCAGTCTTGATCTGTGCCTTGACTTCACCGAAGAACTCTTCGTATGTGCCGCACTTTTCAAGGGATGAGTACATAGCATCATTAACAGCCTTGGGATAGGACATAGCCGCGATGTTAACTATATCAAATGCACAACCGGGTACGATGAACTCCCAGCACGCCGCAACAACGTAGTTTGCAGCATCTTCGTGCGAATAGCCGAGCTTTTCAAGCGCGGGAATAGCAACGTCGTCGTTTTCATACTGCGGGAAACCAAGACCTGCCTTTGTAAGCTCTGTGCCGAGCTCGTATATCTCATCGGGAGTATCCTTTGTAACACGGAGATTTATCTTCGGGTCGATCATCTTAAGATTTCTTGACGCTTCAAGACACATTCTCGAAAGTTCAGAGAATACGTCCTTTCCGTTTTCGTCAACACCGCCGAGCACCATGCTCTGACCGTTGTCGCCCTGCTGTACACCAACGTACATATCGCTGTCCTTGTTAAAGGAGAGGAAGAAGTCCTCAATAAGCTCGAGTGCGGACTCGTATGTATAAACTCCTTTATCAAGGTCAGCCTTGAAGTAAGG
>JAZNQU010000013.1:0-6835 GCA_045590315.1 Eubacteriales bacterium | reverse complement strand
CACGTCCGCACGATATTCTGACTAATAGAATAGGCGACTATCTCCCTAAGGATAAAGACGGTGAGATGTTCTATAAAATGATGCGCGAAAGCTATGACATTCTCGAAAACCATCCTGTAAACGTTGCACGACGCGCACGCGGACTCAAGCCTGCTAACTCGGCATGGTTCTGGAGTCCCGGCAGACGCCCCTCTCTCCCTGTATTCAAAGACAAGTGGGGACTTGATGCAACCGTTATTTCCGCGGTTGACCTTATAAAGGGAATCGGACTTTGCGCCGGAATGGAATCAATCGACGTCGAAGGCGCTACAGGAAACGTACATACCAACTATACAGGCAAAGCAAACGCCGCAATTGACGCGTTCAAACGCGGACGTGATCTTGTATATCTCCACGTCGAAGCACCCGATGAGTGCGGTCACAGAGCAGAGCTTGAAAACAAAATACTTTCCGTTGAAAAAATAGACAAGCTTATACTTGAACCGGTATTCAATTATTTAAGCGAAAGCGAAGAAGATTTTTCAATACTCGTTCTACCCGATCACCCGACGCCTATCTCCAAAAGAACGCATACAATGGAACCCGTGCCGTTCTTTATTTACTCATCTGACAAAAAAGCAAACGGTATTGATCTCTACAGCGAAAAGAATTGTTCTGATACAGGTCTTTACGTCGCTGACGGATATAAGCTTCTTGACTCTTTCATAAAAAAATAATCTTCGAAAGGCAGTACACAAGTAATGACACGTGATTCAAAACTTATGCGTATAGCAAAATTCATTTACGATTTTTTCGAAATGATTCTGATAGCCGCAGTTATTACAATTCTGACTTTTATGTTTTTAGGAAGGCTTACCGTCGTTGACGGTCCTTCTATGATGAACACCCTCATCGACAAAGAGGTCCTTGTCATCTCAAACGTCGCTTACACTCCGGAAAGAGGAGATATCGTTGTGTTTCAGCAACCTGAAAGCTACGTTGAAAAAGCTATCGTAAAAAGAGTTATAGCAACGGGCGGCCAGACAGTTGATATTGATTTTGACAACTGGATTGTATATGTTGACGGCGAACCGCTTTATGCGGATTCTCTTGGTATTCCCGAAATCGAGCCTTACGTCAATTATGAAGAAGGTCGCCGTATGAATGAGTACGATATTGATTTTCCCATTACCGTTCCAAAAGGCGAGGTCTTCTTAATGGGTGACAACCGTAATCACTCTAACGACAGCAGAAGCACCGATATCGGTACCGTTGACGAAAGATATATATTCGGAAAGGTAATATTCAGACTCAGGCCTTTCTCTAAATTAGGCCCGGTAGAATAAGTTTTATATAAGGTATATTCAAATGGGACTTGGTTTCTTGTTTATTGGCTATCTGTTTGCTTTCGGATTTACCTCCGGAGCAAATTACATAGTAAGCTTTATCGGGCTTGTCGGCGCGGTGTTGCTCTTTATTGCTTCCTTGAAGCTCTCTACATACAGTCACGCGTTTAAAGGTGCAAAATTCTCCGCAATAGCCGTAGGTGCTTCTTATTTGTTAAATGCGCTTATCACTATTCTTAACAGCAGCTCAATAATCTCTGACGAATCAGTGTTAATAAAGCTGTGCAAAGCTGCGGTTATTGCTTCGGTTTTTGCATTCAATGCTTTTATGTATAAGGGTGTTGCGGATATCGCAAAAATTGCCGAAAACAAGCTTCTGTTTGTAAGCTCATACCGTAATTTTCTTATAATGATAGTGTATTATCTTATCATTGCGCTTACGTCCGTCTTTTCATATTTCTCTCTCAATATCGCGCCGATTTTCTCGCTCATATCAGCAATAATCGGTGTAATATGGCTCATATCAAGCTTGTGGCTTACTGTAAGTGCATATATGCGAATATGCCTGCAGGGCGACGAGGATATGCCCGAGAAAAAAAGAAGATAAAAGAGCAAATAATTCTCAAAACGGAGTATTTATGAACTATATAAATCTGGTCATAGCGTTTATATTTCTGTCTAATCCGGCTGTAAATGTGATAGACATCTTGCCTGACTTTATTGGATGGTTTTTAATATATTTATCCCTCTCCCGTGTGCGCCATATGTCTATACAAATGGAAAATGCCGCACTTGGAACGGTAAAAATGGCGTGGCTCACATTCGCAGGATTTGTGTGCATTTTCTTAACTCCACAATTTGACGGCACGATGACTCTTACAATAACATTTGTAATAAATACAATGAAGCTGATATGGGGTGTGCCAACATTCAAGTATATTTTTGCAGGGCTGTACGAGCTTGCAAGCCTTTATGGCGCAGAAAGCATATATAAACCTATCCGTCGCTCCAAAGCTGAAGGCATATCTCTTGTTGAAAAATGCACCTATATATTTTTAGTTTCTTCCGCTATACTTAATGTCATTCCCGAATTTTTCGAACTTTCGGGCCAAAGTTCGGTGATATTAAGCGAAGGTGTGAGAAACTTACTTTCATTCAAGCCGTTGTTCTACGTGATCTGTATAGTCATTTCGCTCATCATCTCAATCATCTGGCTTGCAACAATCGCTCCCTTTACACTGCGCATTAACCGTGAAAAACAATTCAAAGAGAGCCTTGCAGAGGGATATTTAAACAAAATAACAAAAACAGGCAAACATCGCGCAATTGAGCTTACATATGCGCTGTTTCTCGTTTCACTGTCAGGCCTCTTCTTAATCTGCGTGATGTTTGATGAAATGAATCTCGTACCGCGATTTTTAATGCCGGCTTTCCTCTGTGTCGCTGCACTGAAAATCGAAAAAGCCTCGTATAAGGCAAAGCTTTTAAAAATAAGCGCTTTAGTATCTGTGGCAGTTTCGCTTGCATCGTACGTATTCAGATGGATATTTGTAATAAAATACTCATACCGCGCTATTGAACGCTCATTTGAGGCATATGACTTTTTCATATTTACTCTCTTGCTTCTGTTCGCTGAACTTATTATGTTTGTAATAACCCAGCTTATTTTCTCATCTGTGTTATATAAAATCGCGGCAAAAGAGGGAATAAGAGAGTCGCTTGCTGCAAGCAGCGAAAGAATTTATATGCATAATATCACCCAGATCAAAAAGTACAAAAAACAGATAATAGTCTCTGATATTCTGTTCTTTATAGCATGTACTGCAAACGTATCTACATTTATAAGTTGCAGAGTTTTTCCGCAGTCATGGATACCGATATCCATACTCAGCATTATCTGGTTTGTATACTCATACAGCTTGTACTCAAATATAAGAGAAAACATCGAAAGAAAATACCTGTAAGGAACATATCATATGAAGTTGATTATAGCCGAAAAGCCCTCACTTGCACGAAATATCGTATCAAGCATCGGGAATATGACTCAAAAGCAGAGCTACTACGAAGGCTCCGGTTATATAGTAACGTGGGCATTCGGCCATCTTTTTTCATTGTGTGACATAGATGATTACTCTCCGAACCCCGACGGCACAAAACGTTGGTCGATGGTGAATCTTCCGTGCTTTCCGGACACCTTTAAATTCAGGCTCAGACAGGACGAAAACAAAAGAACAGACTCAGGTGTGGAAAAGCAGTTTAATGTCATTAAGGCATTGTGCGAGAGGGAAGACGTAAATACTGTAATTAACGCGGGCGACTCGGACAGGGAAGGCGAAATTATAATAAGACTGTGTGTAAACAACACACGCGCACTCGAACTTGGCAAAGCATTCAAGCGTCTATGGCTTCCTGATCAGACACCTGAAACAATACGGTCTGCACTCGAAGAGATGAAAGACGAAGCCGAATACGAAGGGCTTGCAAATGAAGGCTTTGCCCGAACATATATCGACTGGCTCTACGGTGTAAATCTCACTCGCTTTGCCACTCTTAAATACGGAACGCTTTTAAGAGTCGGCAGAGTTATAATACCGATAGTAAAAGCAATATATGACCGCGATATGTCGATAAGAAATTTCAAGCCCGAGAAATATTATTCTATAGCAAGCAAAACCGAACGTGACGGAGAAAAAATCGAGCTTGTAAGCAAAAACAAATACCCGGCAAATGAACTTGCAAAGGCAAACGCTGACGCTGATAAGTATAATCAAGCTCAAACTATCGTCACTTCGCGTAAAAGTAAAAAGGACAAGCTCTCTCCGGGTAAACTTTACTCACTTTCAAAATTGCAGAATCTACTCGGCAAAAAATATAAAATGCCAATGGAGAAGAGCCTTGCAATAGTCCAAAAGCTGTATGAAGAGGGGTACGTTACCTACCCACGTACAAACAGCGAATACCTTGCAACAGCCGAGCAGGATAAAATCAAAAAAATCATTGCAGGAATTAAGAAAATCGGTTATCCGATAGAATTCAGATTCAGCAAAACTATATTTGATGACTCTAAAATCGAATCTCACTCCGCACTGACACCAACCTACAAGATACCCGATAAAAGCAAGCTTACGCCCGACGAAATGCAGGTCTATTCCACCATTCTGCGCAGATTTGTGGCGGTATTTTGTTCTGAAGAATGTAAGATTGAAAAAAGCGAATTAAAAATCAAAACCGGAGATTTTGAAGAATTTACCTTAAAAGGTACTGTCATAGTAGAGCCCGGATGGACTAAGTACGATGACTATACCCAGAAGGACAAAATCCTCCCGAAGCTTGAAAAAGGAGATATAATTGAAACCGCTTTTGCTCCGATAGAAAAAGATACGTCTCCACCCAAGCATTATACAATAGAAACCTTAAATAATTACCTCAAAAATCCTTTTAAGGAAGACAAGCAGGCGTCTGCCGAACTAAATGATAACGACGAAGAGGACTACAAAGCAATATTTGAAGGCTTAGAGCTCGGTACAGAAGCAACAAGAACGGGTATTATTGAAAACGCACGCAAAAGTAACTATATCAAATTAAACAAAGACGTTTATACAATTCTGCCCGACGGTGAATTTTTAATCGAAGCTCTTGAGAGAATGAACATTTCGATGGATAAGTACAAAACAAGCGAGCTCGGACGCGCACTCAAAGGCGTTTACAGAGGCAATCTTAGTGTTTCGGATAGTGTTGAGCTTGCCATAAAGGAAATCAGAGACGTGTTCGAGCCAAAAAACGGTGAGTCACTTGAGATTGATACAGACGACGGCTTTTTCGGAGACATTGTCGGCAAATGCCCCGTATGTAAAAACGACGTTGTAAAAGGACGTTACGGTTACGGCTGTAAAGGTTATAAAGACGGCTGCGTATTTAAAATCGGAGGCGTAATATGCAAGCGCGTGATATCAAAAGCAAACGCAACACTTTTGCTTGAGAGTGGAACAACATCAAAAATACAGGGATTTATATCAAAATCCGGCAATCGTTTTGATGCAAAACTCAAGCTTGATAACAACAAGGTAGTATTTGATTTTGACGATAAAAGCAACGCTGCACCAGTAAATCGTTCAAGTGCACCGACAGGTTACTCTAATTACGTAGCTCCTACAAGCGATGACTTGTCTTTTCTTGAGTCGATAACTCCAACATTTGATAACCAAAACTAAGTACGAGGTAACTATGAAAAGAACATTCGAAGGCGGCATTTATGATTGTCCTGACGTTAGCGAATATACTTTTCGCGACGTGCTTGACATTACCGAAATATCAATACACGGTTTATACAAAACAAGAGAGCTTCGCAAGTATTGCCGCATGGCAGAGGATGTGGCTCAGGCAACGAGTAAATACGTTGCTGATTTAAATTATCATCCCTCGGGCGGACGAATACGCTTTTCCACCGGGGCAGAATCTATTGCTTTACGATTCATAGAAGAGTCGGTAATACTTTATCAAAACATGTCAGTACAGGCCTCGGCGGGCATTGATGTGTATGTAAGTAAAAACACAGGCAGGGAAGTATATTATACAACACTTAAACCCCAAATCGATCCTGAACGTGACTGCGTCCATATCATAAACCTTGGAAAAGGCACGAAAGAAGTAACTCTGTATTTGCCGATATACAACCCTCTCAACAAACTCGAAATCGGCCTCAAAGACGGTGATAATATATCCAAAGCATCCCCTTATAAAGATATGCTTCCGATAGTTTATTATGGCTCGTCGATAACACAGGGCGGAGCTTCAAGTCGCCCCGGACTTGCATACCAGGCGCGCATTTGCAGAGAGTGTAAGATTGATTACACATGCCTCGGCTTTTCAGGAAGCGCCAAAGGCGAAGATCCTATGATAGATTACCTTGCAAGTCTTGATATGTGTGCATTTGTAAGCGATTATGACCACAACGCAAACGATGACGAACTGTTGCTAACACACAAAAAGCTTTACAATGCCGTTCGTGCGGCTCACCCGAACATACCGTATATAATTGTAGGTAAGCCTGACGTTTCGATCAATTATTACAACAGACGTTCAATAGTATTTGAAACGTACGACTCGGCGCGTAAAAACGGAGATAAAAACGTATACTACATAGACTCGTATATGCTGTTCGGCGGAAAAGACAGAGAAGAGTGCACCGTTGACGGCTGTCACCCGAATGATATCGGTTTTTCTCGAATGACTGACGCTATAGGTTCGGTTATCTTCAGAACGTTAGGCGTTATTTGATAAAAAGAATACCTTTGACTTCCGTCAAAGGTATTCTCTGAGTTTTCAAACCAAGCTTATCTTTCGTAATTTTCGGAAGAATCCTTGTACTGCTTATTCTGACTATTCTGCTTGTTCTGATTGTTGCTCTGATTGTTATTCTGCTTGTTCTGATTATTGTTCTGCATGACAATATTCCTTTCTTAATAGAAAAGCGTGCATAGCACCGCCAAAATACGACATTTGCGTCGGCA
>JAZNQU010000012.1:0-10544 GCA_045590315.1 Eubacteriales bacterium | reverse complement strand
ATTCCTTACGGCGGTTCTCTTATCCGTCCTGAAGCAACAGGTTTTGGCGCGGTTTACTATGCAGTTGAAATGCTCAAGTCCTTCGGCGACGATATCAAGGGCAAGACTTTCGCGGTATCCGGTTTCGGTAACGTTGCCTGGGGTACAGTCAAGAAGGTTACTGAGCTCGGCGGTAAGGTTGTAACAGTTTCCGGTCCTGACGGATACATATATGATGCAGACGGTATCTGCACAGAAGAAAAGATCAATTATCTTCTCGAAATGCGTGCATCCGGCCGCGATAAGGTTCAGGATTATGCAGATAAGTTCGGCGTACCTTTCTATGCAGGTAAGCGTCCGTGGGAGCAGAAGGTAGACATTATTATGCCTTGCGCTACATAGAACGAGGTTGGCATTGACGATGCTAAGAATATTGTAGCTAATGGTATCAAGTACTACGTTGAAGTTTCCAATATGCCTACAACTGAAGAAGCATTTGCATATCTCAGAAAGAATGGTGTTGTAGTTGCTCCGTCAAAGGCTGTTAACGCAGGTGGTGTTGCAGTTTCGGGTCTCGAAATGAGCCAGAACTCTATGCGTTACTCCTGGACAGCAGAAGAAGTAGACGAAAAGCTTAAGCAGATCATGAAGGATATCTTCAAGAATTCCGCTGATGCTGCTAAGAAGTACGGCGTTGAAGGCGACCTCGTTGCAGGAGCTAACATCGCAGGCTTTGTTAAAGTTGCAGAAGCTATGCTCGCACAGGGCGTGGTCTGATCCTGTTACATTGAAGTAATCATATGCCGCCTGAAAGGGCGGCATTGATTTTTATTTTTCATAAAAGTCCGGATTTATATTGCATTTTATTAAATTTGTGGTACAATGTATGTAATGCGATTCTCCAAGAGGAGTTATGATATATGTATAGAATAATAAAAAAGAAAGTACTGAATCCTGCTGTGACGCTTATGGAAATAGACGCCCCCGCAGTTGCTGCAAAGGCAGAGCCGGGGCAGTTTATAATACTGCGCGTTGATGATAATGGCGAGCGAATTCCATTGACAATTGCGGACTTTGACCGAAGTCGCGGAAGCGTTACGATAATATTCCAGATTGTCGGCGCAACAACAGAGAAGCTTAACCGTTTAAGTGAAGGTGACAGCCTCTCTGATTTCGTCGGACCGCTTGGCAAGCCTACAGATACAGATGGAAAGAAAAAAGTAGCAGTAGTTGGCGGCGGTGTTGGGTGTGCTATCGCTTATCCCGTAGCCAAAAAGCTTTTTGAAAGCGGCTGCGAGGTGCACTCGATAATCGGTTTCAGAAACCGTGACCTTGTAATACTTGAGGAAGAATTCAAAAACGTAAGCACAAAGCTTTTCCTTATGAGCGATGACGGAAGTGCCGGAAAAAAAGGTCTTGTTACAAACGCGCTTGAAGAGCTTATAGAGTCGGGCGAGAAGTATGACGAGGTTATCACGATAGGTCCGCTTATCATGATGAAATTCGTGTGTGAGCTTACACGCAAGCACGGCATAAAGACAGTCGCAAGTATGAACCCCATAATGATAGACGGTACGGGAATGTGCGGCGGATGCCGCCTTACGGTCGGTGGTAAAACGAAGTTTGCCTGCGTTGACGGACCTGAATTTGACGGTCATCTTATAGATTTTGACGAGGCTATTGCGCGCTCGTCTATGTACAAGCCTTTCGAGAGGGCACGACACGAAGAAACTTGCAATTTATTCAAAGAAACAGGTAAAGATAATGGCTGATATGTCACCAAAAAAGCACGAGATGCCCTCACAGGAGCCTCTTGTGCGTGCTAAAAATTTTGAAGAAGTCGCGCTCGGTTACACGGCAGAAATAGCCGTTGCAGAAGCCGCGCGATGCCTTAACTGCAAAAAGCCGCTTTGCGTAAGCGGATGCCCCGTAAACATAAATATTCCGAGCTTTGTTACCAAAATTGCCGTCGGCGATTTTGAGGGCGCATACTCGGTTATTGCCGAGTCAAGCTCGCTTCCGGCAGTTTGCGGACGAGTGTGTCCGCAGGAGAGCCAGTGCGAGGGTAAGTGTATTCGCGGAATTAAGGGCGAGTCGGTTGCAATAGGCAGACTTGAACGCTTTGCTGCCGATTATCACAACGAGCACTCGATGGAAACTGTAAAAGTGCCGAAGAAGAACGGACACAAGGTAGCAGTTGTCGGCTCGGGTCCATCGGGACTTACGTGTGCCGGAGACCTTGCGAAAATGGGATATGAAGTAACGGTTTTTGAAGCGCTTCATACACCGGGCGGTGTACTTGTTTACGGTATTCCCGAATTCAGACTCCCTAAAAGCATCGTTGCACGCGAAATTGACGGTCTGCGCGAGCTTGGCGTTAAGATTGAGACAAACGTAGTTGTCGGCAGAACGGTGTCGATAGACGAGCTTATGGATGAAAAGGGCTTTGAGGCTGTCTTCATCGGCTCGGGAGCAGGACTTCCGAGATTTATGAATATACCGGGCGAAAACTTAAAGGGCGTTTATTCGGCAAACGAATACCTCACCCGTGTAAATTTGATGAAAGCATACCTTGATAACTCCGATACCCCCATTATGAAGGGCGGCAGAGTCGCGGTTGTCGGCGGCGGAAACGTTGCTATGGACGCTGCAAGAAGCGCACTCAGACTTGGTGCAGACAAAGTAAGTATTGTTTACAGACGTTCGCTTGACGAGCTTCCTGCGCGTAAGGAAGAAGTAGAGCACGCCTTAGAAGAGGGCATAGAGTTTAAGCTTCTCACAAATCCAGTAGAAATACTTGGGAATGATGACGGCTTTGTATCCGGTATGAAATGTGTGGAAATGGAGCTTGGCGAGCCTGACGAAAAAGGACGCCGCAGTCCTGTAGTAAAACAGGGAAGCGAATTTACCTTTGACTGCGATACAGTAATAATGTCAATAGGAACATCACCCAATCCGCTTATCAAGCAGACCACAAGCGGACTTGATACTGCAAGCTGGGGCGGTATCATCACAGACGAGCGCGGCACTACATCGCGCGAGGGCGTATTCGCCGGCGGTGATGCAGTAACGGGTGCGGCGACGGTTATACTCGCTATGGGAGCAGGCAAGACTGCGGCACAGGCAATAGACGGCTACATACGGTCGTCCGTAGGACGGACAGCCAAGGCGCGCGTATAGTTTGGTAAGCTTCTAAGTCTCAACCCGTACACTATTATCTTATTAAATTTATATAGGTGAAGCATTATGGAAAATTTTCTTAAAGGCAAAAGAGTCCTGTTTATGGGTGACAGTATAACGGCACTTTATATGGAAAAACGCGGATGGCCTAAGTATTTCTGCGAATTGCTTGAGCCTGCGCACCATGCCTGCGTTGCTGTACCGGGTGCACACTGGTGCGACTATGAAAACACTGTGCTCGACGGCAATCCCGTGTTTAACCCTAAGGATTACTCGGGAAACACCATGAGTAACCAGATGGAAAAGATAAAGCTGCAGAAGGCTGCAGGCAACCCTGATTTCTCAGACTTTGACGTTATAATTATGGCTGCGGGAACAAATGATGATATGCCCGAAAGCGCTGAAATATGTGATGCACAGTTTTACCGCAATAGTGCATACGTTCCGCTTGACGAAGTTGACAGAAAGACGTGGGGTGGCTCGATAAGATACGTCTGTGAAACGCTTTACGAGCTTTATCCGAACGCCTATCAGTTTATATGTACACCTGTTCAGGCAGATGATAAGGTAAGGCCTTTCAGAAGCATACTTGAAAAGGGAAGAGTACTTAAAGAAATAGCGGCAAGGCTCTCTGTCAGATACATTGACACGCTCTACTGCGGAATATACGGCAGGTATGAGAAGTGGGAAGAAAACGGTAGATGCCTTGTAGACGGACTTCATCCGAATGCAGTCGGTGCAAAGCAGATGGGATTTTTCAATGCGATGGCAGTGAAGAATTATTTAGGATAAAACAAAACCGCCGAGGGGATTTTCCCTCGGCGGTATCTTTATTTATATCAGTCTTCGTTTTTCTTTGCCGCGTCTATTATCTTCTGCGCAACGTTTGCGGGCGCTTCTTCGTAGCGTACAAAGTAGAATGTAAACGAGCCGTAACCCTGTGACAGAGCTCTGAGTGCGATAGTGTAGTCTGCCATTTCAGACTTCGGAACTTCGGCAGATATTACCTGATATCCCTTCTTTTCCGGAGCAGCTTCCATACCGAGCACACGTCCGCGGCGCTTGTTGAGGTCGCCGATTACGTCGCCCATCATGTTGTCGGGTACGAGAACCTTAAGCTCGCCAACAGGCTCAAGAATTACGGGATTTGCTTTTGCAAGACCGTCCTTGTATGCAAGGCTTGCAGCAAGCTTGAACGCCATTTCGGATGAGTCAACGTCGTGGTAAGAACCATCATAAAGGTTAGCCGCGAGTCCTACAACAGGGTATCCTGCGAGAACACCGTGAGCCATAGCTTCGGTAAGTCCCTTTTCAACTGCAGGGAAGAAGCCCTTCGGTACTGCACCGCCTACTACGCTTTCGGTAAACGTGAGGCCGTCGCCCTCGCCGGGAGCAAACTCGATACGTACGTGACCGTACTGTCCGTGACCGCCCGACTGCTTCTTGTGCTTACCTTCAGCCTGTACCTTCTTCTTGATTGTTTCACGGTAAGGAATGATAGGAGCATCAAGTGTTACAGATGTGCCGAAACGCTGCTTGAGCTTAGCCGAGATAACGTCAAGGTGAATGTCACCAAGCCCCGAGATAAGAAGCTGCTTTGTTTCAGCGTTGTGTTCATACTTGATAGTGAGGTCTTCTTCAAGAAGCTTTGCGATACCTGAAGAAATCTTGTCTTCGTCGCCCTTAGCCGCAGGCTTTATAGCCATCGTGTAGAAAGGCTCGGGTACGTTTACGGGAGCGTACTTGATATTGCCGGAAACTGCAAGAGTATCGTTTGTATTCGTTGCAACAAGCTTTGCTGTCATACCGATGTCGCCGCAAGCAAGTTCGTCAACTTCAGTCTGCTTCTTGCCGCGCATTGTGTAGATCTTTGCAAGCTTTTCGTTCTGCTCGGACGTAAGATTTTTGAGCGTCATATCCTTTTTAAGCGTACCGCTCATTACCTTGAAGTAAGACATCTTACCAACGAACGGGTCAGCGACCGTCTTGAATACGAAGATCGAGGTTTCGCCGTCAGGCTTGATTTCAAGATCGCCTTCACTTGTCTTTTCAACCTTGCGTGCCGTGAAGCGCGGGAAGGAGTCAACGATTGTATCGAGAAGTCTTCTTACACCCCAGAGTCTTGTAGCAGAGCCGGAGAATACGGGAACGATGTCACCGTGAATGATACCCTCGTGGATAGCGTTTACAGATTCTTCGTATGTAATTTCTTCTTCGTTAAAGAACTTGTCGAGAAGAACGTCGTCGGTCTGTGCAATAGATTCAAGAAGCATGTTGTGGTAAACTTTAGCTTCATCTATAAATTCGGGTGCGATGTCTCTGTATTCAGCACCGCCGTCATCGTCGTACCAGATACCCTTCATGTTGATAAGATTAACGAAACCGTGAACCTTGCCACCGTATACCTGCGGTATTATGATAGGACATACGCAAACGCCGTATTTTTCCTTAAGCTCGTTGAATACGCGTATAAAGCTTGCTTCGGGATCGTCAAACTTGTTGATAAAGAATGCCTTGGGGATACCTGCCTCTGTAGCATAGTCCCATGCAAGGTCTGTACCGACTTCAACGCCTGCCTTTGCGTTAACAGCGATGATAGCGCTGTCGGCAACTCTTACAGCTTCCTTAACTTCGCCAACGAAATCGAGGTAACCGGGAGTGTCGATTATATTGATCTTAACGTCGTTCCACGTAAGCGGAGCGAGTGTAGTTGAAAGGGAATAGCCTCGCTTGATTTCTTCGGGGTCGAAATCGCAGACTGTATTACCGTCAGTAACCTTACCGAAACGGTCGGAACAACCTGCCACGTGCAACATAGCTTCAGCAAGAGAGGTCTTACCGTCTCCGCTGTGCCCGAGAAGACAAACATTACGAATTATTTTGGTATTAAATGTACTCATGTGCGTGGTGCTCCTTTGAATATAAAAATATGTGAGCAAATCAATTTCTTGGCAAATTCTTAAAATTTACGACTTTTACAGTTAAATTGAACAAAAAATCCGAGAAAAATTTGCATTACATAGTATATTATACATTATGTTTTTTCGGATTGCAATATGTTTTGTTAAAAAAGTGCAATTATAATAAAAAATATTTATATTTTTGTTTAAACTATACAAAAATCGACGCTTATATTTAACAAAATAAAAAAAGACAGCTGTGGACTGACACAGCTGTCTTTTCATCATTCATCAACGTAAAAATGTAAGAACCATGCCTTTGAAAAGGCGGCGTTGAACGAGTCGTCATAACCGTCAACAAGCACGTTGTAGAGAGCACGGCTTTTTTTAAAAAATTCAGCAAGTAATATTGCAAATATTACGATACCGGCCAAAGTCCCGAGCACAACACTTTGCAAAGTTGAAAAGGGAAGAACAAGGGCAGTGCCGAGCCCGATTATTATCGAGGTTATAGTGTCCTGTATCATAAAGTGCATCGTTTCGGCGCTGAATAGGTTCTTTCTGCAATAGGCAAAGGAATCAAATCTATTATCCTCTGTCAAAAACTTCTTTCCGCTTTTTTTAAGGCAGGTGTAGAAGACCGACTGAACGGTCGCTTTGTCCATTTCTTCGATTTTGTAGTTGTTGAGGACTGTGAGAGACTTACAACATAACCAGTAAACGTCCTTGTAGACTTTGTATCTTATAATTATGAGCGAAAAAAGGATTCCTATAATGCCGAGAGCTAAAAATATGTAACCTTTGTTTTGCCAGTTGAGCGATTCTGCGGACATAGCAAAAGGAATCATAAAGGAGAATAGCGCAAGGTAGATCGTGATTATCTGATCTCTTTTAGCTTGCTGGAGCGAAAGCTCCTCGTGAGCCCTCTCGTAAAGTGCCGTAAGATCGTAGCTTGGAGTCTCTTTGAGCTTACCATCCGGTGTATCCGTATACTCAAAAGCCTTTGGGGGTTCTTTAACTTCTTTTACTTTCTTTACTTTCTTTACTTTCTTTTCTTTCAAGAGTCTTCCTCCTCGTACGGTATTTTTGTCATATATTTTCTTACTATACCATCAAGTATTTTGTAGTTTTCCATATTGTTTGCACCAACAAGCGGAGTAGTCTTTCCAAACCGGGGAGTATCACCGTTTAATCCGTAAAGTACACCGCCTGCCTCCTCTAAAATGAGGTATCCCGCCATAAAGTCCCAGGTGAAAACACGCATTTCAAAATAAAGCTCGCACATACCTGCGGCAATATAGCAGAGCTCAAGCGCACACGTTCCTATTCGTCTGATGTCGTTTGACCGGCCGTATGCTTCCTTGATTATATCAAAACATATAGGCGCATATTTTTTGTTGTATACGCACATCGCAGTACACAAAAGTGATTTTTCAAAAGGCCTGTCGGATACGTGTATAGGCTTGCCGTTAAGCTTGGCACCGCCACCCTTTATGGCTGTAAACATATGATCCCGGAAGGGGTTGTAGACTACACCGATAACGGGAATCTTGTTGTGACAGAGCGCAACGGAAACAGCACATTCTCCGATACCGCGCGAAAAGTTGGTAGTACCGTCAATCGGGTCGATAACCCATGTATACTCGTTTTCTATATCTGAAATATCCTTTTCCTCGCATAAAAATCCGGCAGAGGGAATAAGTGATTTGAGATTATCAAAAAGATAATTCTGTACCCCTATGTCTGCGCTTGTAACAATGTCGCATGCACTTGTTTTCTGGGTAATTTCAAAGTCTGTGTCCTTCATAATCTTTGAAGACTCGCGGACGATGTCTGTTACTTTATCTAAAAGTTCTGTGTAATTATCCATGGATACACCTTTGTTAAATTATTTTGTGAGTACCGTACAGCACTCCACATGTCCTGTGCGAGGAAAGAGGTCATACGGGAACACTTCGCTTGTATCGTACCCGTATTTTCTGAACTCAACTATATCACGTGCGAGTGTGTCGGGGTTGCAGGAGATGTAAACAACACGATCAGGCTCGTTTTTCGCGATATCGCGTACAACTTCCGCCGCAAGTCCCTTGCGTGGCGGGTCAACCACAACTATAAGTCTGCCGTTGCCGCGGTCCTTGATAAATTCTGCAAAGTCTGACGCGTCTGCGGCGAGGAATTTTGCATTTGTAAATCCGTTTGTATCTGCGTTTATCTTAGCGTTTTCTATCGCTTCGGGTACTATTTCGACACCGTAAAGCTTCGTGTCCTTATCGGCGATACTCATGCCGACCGTACCGACTCCCGAATACAAGTCGACGAGCACGTCGCCGCCTTTTAGATCAGCAAGCTCGCCTGCTTTTTTATATAAAAGCTCGGCGGCTTTGCGGTTGACCTGATAAAATGCACTTGCTGAAATTCTGAATTTCTTAGTGCACAGCACATCTGTAATATAGTCCTTGCCCCACAAAAGCTCGTAATCGTTTGAGAGTATTACGTTTGTGTTTTTCTTGTTTGTGTTGAGTAAAATTCCCGTAAGCTCGGGGCATTTTTCTCTCATAAAGCTGGCGAAACCGTCTTTGTCAACAAGGGCGTCGCATACAACAAGGCAGAGCATAAGATCGCCGCTGACTTCACCGCGACGCAGGTATATATGTCGCACACAGCCCTTGCCGCTTTCCTCATCGTATATGCTGATATTTTTATTTTCAATATACTCACGCACTGCACTTGCGACCTTGTCAAATACGACCGGCGCAAGCTTACACGAGTTGATGTCAGCAATCTCGTGCGTTCTGCCGGCATAAAATCCTATCTTAACCTTGCCTGTTTTCTTGTCGCGCCCGACGGGGTACTGCGCTTTGTTCCTGTATCCGTCAGTCTCGCCTGCGCTTACCGTATCGTGTACTGTGATGTTGTCAATACCTGCACGGCGAAGAGCTGATTCTACGAACGAGCGCTTAAGTGTAAGCTCATACCTGTAGTCGATATGACGGCTCACACAACCGCCGCAACGCTTGTATACAGGGCAGTCGTTTTCGCATCTGCGGAGAGACGGGGACATAAGCTTGTCTATCATCGCCACGGCATAGCTTTTTGCTACTTTTATTATCTTAAGATCGGCGATATCGCCCGTGACTCCGCCCTTGACGAAGGTCACGATGCCGTCGATTTTAGCAATACCGTCACCGAGATTGTTAACGTCAATTATCTCTGCGCGGTAAACTTTTCCTTTTTCAAGCATTTGCGCATCACCTTTCAATAAAACTTACATAAACAAGTATACTAAAAATATAAGCTAAAGTCAAGGCAAGCTTAAAATTTTACCCGTATACTTGCAATAGAGATGCGTTTGTGTTATTATTATAATAGTTATGAAAAAGAAAGGCAGAATAAGATGACGGTCATTGTAACCGATGCGAAATACAGAGCCTCGCTTGCCGCACTCAGGGCGTTTGCCAAGTGCGGTGCCGACGTTGTGCTGACACAAACGGCAGGGGACACAGACAGCGAAATTTTTGCGTTTTCAAGTAAATATGCCTGCCGCACGGTTGTTTTTGACTGCTCGGCGGACGACAGCGTGTATCTCGACAAGCTTTATGAGCTTGCAAAAGAATATGACAGACCTGTGCTTTTCCCCGTGGGCGCAAAGACGGTAGAGCTTGCGTGCAAAAATGCAGAAAAGCTCAAAGAGGTCTGCACTTTCTGCCTTCCCACACCCGAGGCACTTGATTTTGCAAACGATAAGAACAGGGTAAGGCTTGCAGCGCAAAGCGTTGGTATAAACGTGCCGTATACGTACGAGCCCGGTATGCTTGTCGAGGATTTTCCCGTAGTCGTAAAGCCCGAGTGCGGAGAAAAATTCGGACTCAGGGCGGCGGAGAGATACATCATCGTACAGGACGTGTACGGATATGCGGACGCGTGCGACAAAATGTTGCAGTACGGCGAGCTTGTCGTGCAAAAGTACGTACACGGCGAGGGTATCGGCGTGTCGCTTCTTATGAACGCCGATGGGAAAGCCGTTTCGGCAATATGCCACAGACGTGTGCGCGAGTATCCGATAAGCGGAGGGCCGAGCGCGTGCTGCGAAAGCTTTTTTGACGCAGAGCTTGTAAAGTCGGCTGAAAAGCTGCTTGCGCATATCGGCTATACGGGTATGGCTATGGTCGAGTTCAAGGGTGACTGTCTTCTTGAGATAAATCCGCGCGTGTGGGGAAGCTTTCCGCTGACCTATATTGCCGGCTCAAGCTTTTGCGAAGACTACTTAAAGCTCTCTTTGGGCAAAGAGATTTGCCATAAGCTTGACAATTATAAAATCGGCAAGAAAATGAACTTTTTGCTAAGCGATATGGCGGCGTGTGCTTCTCTTATAAAGCACGGGAAAATAAAGCCGGCATTAAGCGGAATATGCGACATAATACTTGGGCGCGCAGCAGACAGAATATACGATAAAAGCGACTCAAAACCGTTCTGGCGCTACCTGAG
>JAZNQU010000011.1:0-7237 GCA_045590315.1 Eubacteriales bacterium | reverse complement strand
AATCTTGTAATTGTGGAGTCCCCTGCAAAAGCTAATACTATAAAAAGCTATCTCGGACAGAATTATAAGGTGATAGCATCAAAGGGTCACGTGCGTGACCTTCCTAAATCAACTCTCGGTATAGATATTGAGAATGATTTTGATCCCCATTATATAAACATCAGAGGTAAGGGAGACCTTATCAAGGAGCTCAAAAAGGAAGCAAAGGCGGCAAGCAAGGTTTACCTTGCAACCGACCCTGACCGTGAGGGAGAGGCTATCTCGTGGCATCTTGTAAAGGCGCTCGATCTTCCCGTCGAGAAGGTTAAGCGTATTACCTTTAACGAGCTGACAAAAACAGCCATCAAAGCGGCGATCAAAAATCCGAGAGATATTGATATGGACATTGTAAACGCCCAGCAGGCACGCCGTATACTTGACCGTATCGTCGGCTATAAACTCAGCCCGTATCTCTGGAAACGTGTAAAAAGCGGCCTTTCAGCAGGACGCGTACAGTCTGTGGCTACACGTATAATTGTTGAGCGCGAGGATGAAATACGCGCATTTGTCCCCTCTGAGTACTGGACAATTGAAGCAAAGCTTAAATCCGACGACAACGAAGTTCTTGTCGCAAGATTCTTCGGTGATGCAAAAAATAAAGTCGACCTTTCAAACGAAGAAGAAACGATGAAAATCGTAAAAGCCGCAGAAAGCGGAGACTTCGTTGTTGAATCGGTTAAGAAAGCGGTAAGACAGAAGAACCCCATGCCGCCCTTTACAACATCTACGATGCAGCAGGAGGCTTCAAAGAAGCTCGGCTTCCATTCGCAGAGAATAATGAAGGTTGCCCAAGAGCTTTACGAAGGTATCAATCTCGGAAGCGAACACGGCGGCGTACACGGTCTTATCACGTATATGCGTACCGACTCGCTCAGAGTGTCTGACGAAGCGGCGGAATCGGCAAAGAATTATATCGTCTCAAAATACGGAGATAAGTATTATCCCGAATCCCGCCGTATATATAAGACAAAGGCAAATGCACAGGATGCCCACGAAGCTATCCGTCCGTCTGACGTAACGCTTGAGCCTGATATGATAAAGGCGCGTCTTACAAATGATCAGTATAAGCTTTATAAGCTCATATGGTCAAGATTTGTGGCAAGCCAGATGGCGTCTGCTGAGATTGACACCGTAAACGCTGAAATAAAAGCCGGCGGATATATGTTCCATTCAAGCGGATATTCCGTAAAATTCCCGGGTTATATGACTATTTACGAGGAATCTGAGGATGAAAACGCTCAGAATGGCTATAACGAAAAGGATAAAAAAGCAAAGCTCCCAAGTCTTAAAAAGGGAGAAGTTTTAAAGGCTTCGGCAATACTTCCCGAACAGCACTTCACCGAGCCGCCCCCGAGATACACTGAAGCTTCTCTTATCAAGTTCCTTGAAGAGAAGGGAATCGGCAGACCGAGTACATTTACTCCTATCATAACAACGATAATCGCCCGCGGATACGTAAAGCGTGAGAGCAAATCTCTCGTTCCTACCCAGCTTGGTGAAATCACAACCCGACTTATGGTGGCTAAATTCCCGACTATCGTTGACTATGGATTTACCGCTGACATTGAAGATAAGCTTGATGAAATCGAAAACGGCGACGTTACTCTTCTTGCAGTGCTCAAGGATTTTTACACAGACTTCTCAGAGAGTCTTGAATCAGCGATGGCAAACCTTGAAAGCGACGGCTTTGAAATGCCCGTTGAAGAAACAGAGATCATCTGTGATAAATGCGGCAGCCGTATGATAGTCAAAGAGGGCAGATACGGTAAATTTGCTGCTTGCCCGAACTATCCGAACTGCAAGAATACAAAGCCCCTGAGTGAGCCCAAAAAGGTCGAAAAGGAAAAAAATGAAACACTTTCCGACGAAAAATGTGAAAAGTGCGGCTCACCTATGGTAGTGCGAAACGGAAAGTTCGGAAACTTCCTTGCCTGCTCAAATTATCCTGCGTGCAAAACAACAAAGCAGATAACAAAGGATATCGGTGTTGCCTGCCCCAAGTGCGGTGCAAAGGTAATACAGAAGCACGGCAGAAACAAGAGCGTCTTTTACAGCTGCGAGCGTTACCCCGAATGTGATTTTTCATCCTGGGATATGCCTGCAGGCGAAAACTGCCCTGATTGCGGTGAGCCTTTGTTTGTAAAGAAGGGCAAGAATGTAGCTTACTGCAAAAAGGACGGCTGCTCTTTTAAGAAAGAAATAGAAATCAAGGAATAAAAAGCTTTCTGATAAGAAACCTCTTGTCAGAAAGAGGTTATACAAATGAGTGAAATAAACGTAATCGGCGCAGGGCTTGCAGGATGTGAAGCAGCATGGCAGGCGGCAGAAAGATCAGTCAAGGTAAAGCTCTATGAAATGAAGCCGCAGAAATACACACCTGCTCATCACTATGAAGGTTTTGCGGAGCTTGTATGCTCAAACTCCCTGCGCTCAAATCAGATATATAATGCCGTCGGACTCTTGAAAGAAGAGCTCAAACGTCTCGGCTCGCTTATAATAGATGCGGCGTATAAAACAGAAGTGCCCGCAGGCGGAGCACTTGCCGTTGACAGATATAATTTTTCGGATTATATAACGAAAAAGCTTAAAGAGCATAAAAATATAGAAATTATCAAAGGAGAGGTTACAGAGATACCTGATGGCATAACCGTTATTGCGACAGGTCCTCTCACCTCGGACAGCCTCTCTTCGAGTATATCTGCGCTTATAGGGCGCGATTATCTCCACTTTTTCGATGCGGCGGCACCTATCGTTGACGCATCCACGATAAATATGGAGAGAGCGTTCGTTGCGTCACGTTATGATAAGGGCGAGGCGGCATATATCAACTGTCCTTTTACAAAAGAGGAATACGAAGCCTTTTATAATGAGCTTGTGAATGCCGAAGAAGCAGAGATTAAGGATTTTGACCGCGACTCTCAGAAAAAGCTTACCGTATTCGAGGGCTGTATGCCTGTTGAAGTTATGGCAAAGCGCGGCTTTGAAACGCTTCTTTACGGGCCGCTGAAGCCTGTGGGACTCGTTGATCCGAAAACGGGACGTGAGCCGTACGCGGTCGTACAGTTAAGGCAGGAAAATCTTTCAAAAACGATGTACAACCTCGTCGGTTTTCAGACACATTTGAAATTCGGAGAACAGAAGCGCGTCTTTTCGATGATACCGGGACTTGAAAACGCAGAGTTTCTGCGCTACGGTGTTATGCACAGAAACACCTTTATAAATTCTCCCGGTCTGCTTTCACCCGATTATTCTATGAGAGAAAACGACAAGCTCTTTTTCGCAGGACAAATGACGGGAGTTGAAGGGTATGTTGAATCGTGCGCTTCGGGGTTTGTTGCAGGACTTAATGCGGCACTTTGTGCACTCGGAAAAGAAAGATTTATCTTTGATACGTCAAGTATTATCGGCTCGATGGCGGCTTACGTCAGCGATCCCGGTGTTGAAAAGTTCCAGCCGATGAACGCAAACTTCGGGCTTATCAAGCCCTTTGATACAAAAATAAAAGGCGGCAAAAAGGGCCGCGCGGACGCTGCTGCTGTGCGTTCACTTGAATATATCGACAGCATTGCTCCCGTTTTATTACAAAAATAAACTACTCAAATAAAATTCCGCTAAGGAAGGACTTGAGAAAAACATGGATTACATAAACGAAAATATCGCCGCGCTTGAAAAGCGGATAGGTTACGTTTTCAAATCGCGCAGATATATCACTACTGCGCTTACTCATTCGTCTTACGCTAATGAGATGAAAACGAAGAAAATCGACGTCGAATATAACGAAAGACTTGAATTTCTCGGCGACTCGGTTTTGTCTATAATAGTAAGCGAGCATATTTTTGCCGATTATAAAAAATTCCCCGAAGGCGAGCTTACAAAAATACGCGCAAGCGTGGTATGTGAAAAAACGCTTGCTAAACTTGCTTCTTCCATTGGACTTGGCGAGTGCCTGCTTCTTGGAAAGGGAGAGGCTCTCGGCGGCGGACGGGAAAGAGCGTCTATTCTTGCAGACGCCTTTGAAGCGCTTCTTGCGGCAGTATATCTTGATTCTGGAAACAACAAAGAGAGGGCGGCAGAATTTCTTATGCCGCTTATTGAGCCGGAAATCAAGGGGTACGTGTCCTCAGGAATGATGACCGATTACAAAACAGAGCTTCAGCAGATAGTTCAGCAGGCTGACGGAGAAAAGCTTGAATACGTGCTTGTAGGAGAGAGCGGACCTGACCATGAAAAGCTGTTTAAGGTCGAAGCAAGGCTTAACAGCAACGTTATCGGACACGGAAGCGGCAGAAGCAAGAGGGCCGCAGAGCAGGACGCGGCGCGCGAAGCGCTCGGATATTTCAGATAATGCGGCATATCAATATACCGATATTTATTCCGCATCTCGGATGCCCGAATGATTGCGTGTTCTGTAATCAGAGAACCATATCCGGTCACTGTGACTATAGCCCGGAGAACGTGAGAGGGGAAATTGAGAGCGCGCTTGCAACTGTTCAGGATGACGCGCACGTTCAGACAGCCTTTTTCGGCGGTAGCTTTACGGGTATTGACAGGGATGAAATGATATATCTTTTGTCTGTTGCAAAAGAGTATATCGACAAAGGAAAAGTCACATCGGTAAGGCTTTCGACAAGACCTGATTATATAAACGAAGAAATACTTGATATATTAAAAAAATACGGTGTGAGCACTATAGAACTCGGTGTGCAGAGTATATCCGATAAGGTTCTTTCAGCGTCCCGGCGCGGTCACAGCGCACAAGACTCGATTGACGCGATGAAGCTTATAGTCGCGCACGGCTTTGAACTTGTCGGACAGATGATGATAGGTTTGCCAAAGTCAAGTGAAGAGGATGAAGTTGCCACAGCGCGCACTATATGCGAATGTGGTGCAAAAGGAGCAAGAATTTACCCGACGGTTGTTTTTGAAGATACAGAGCTTTGCAGTATGGCAAAAAGCAATTCTTACACGCCGCTTACTCTTGAAGAAGCAGTAGAGAGAAGCAAGAGCGTTAAGAGTGTTTTTGTAAAAAACGGTGTCGAAGTAATAAGAGTGGGACTTCAGTCAAGCGAAAACCTGACATCAGGCGATAAGGTCTATGCCGGCGACTATCACAGCGCGGTAGGCGAGCTTGTAGACTCGCGCTTATATTATGACGTGATCAAAAACTATATAGAATCAAATAATCTTGCAGAAAAGATACACGGACGGGATATTGAAATTTGCGTCGCACCCGGCGAGGTTTCAAAGGTCTCAGGACATAATAAATCAAACAAGAAGCGCCTGCAAGATGAATATTATGTAAAAAATATCAAAGTTATTGAAAAAAATAATATTTTGAGATATAATATAATATTATCAGTGTAATTTAGGAAAGGGGGGACAGCTATGCTGTTAAAATCGCTTGAACTCAACGGATTTAAGTCGTTTCCGGATAAAACAGTTCTTACGTTTGAACGCGGCTCTACAGTAGTTGTAGGACCTAACGGAAGCGGTAAGTCTAATATTTCGGACGCTATGCGCTGGGTTTTAGGTGAAATATCCTCCCGTAATATACGCGGAACAAAAATGGAGGACGTTATCTTCGGCGGTACAGACAAACGCCGTCAGATGAGCTATGCCGAGGTGTCTGTTACCTTTGACAACACCGACGGTGACAGTTCTGTTGACCTTCCGTATGACGAAGTAACGGTAACACGTAAATATTTCCGTTCCGGCGACAGTGAGTATTACATAAACCGTAAGCCGGTAAGACTCAAGGATATACATGAGCTGTTTATGAACACAGGTGTGGGCAGAACGGGCTACTCAATTATCGGTCAGGGTAAGATTTCCGAAATCATATCCTTAAAGAGCGAGGAAAGACGCGGTATATTCGAGGAAGCGGCCGGCATTGCCAAGTACAAATACAAAAAGAACGAAGCTGAGAAAAAACTCAACGGAGTCAGCGAAAACCTCACTCGTGTAAACGATATTTTAAGCGAGCTTTCTTCGCGCGTCGGACCGCTTGAAAAGGAAGCTGAAAAGGCGAAGAAGTATATAGAATACTTTGATATTAAAAAGCGCGCCGATATATCCCTCTGGATTTACGATATTGACAAGCTCAATGAGGAGATAAAGAAAGCGGGCGAGGACTATATCATAACCAAAGAAGAGCTTGACGCTATCGACGGTACAATTTCTTCACTCGAAGCGCAAAACGAGCGCGCAAGTCAGGCGGCGCAGGAAAACAAGCTTGAGTATGAAAGAATGACTCAGGAAATTGCCGACTGTACCAAGCGTATGCACGAGCTTGACAGCTCCTCCAAAATAGCGCTTACCAATATTTCTCACAGGGAAAGTCTGAAAAAGATCAGGGAAAGCGAAATAGAAAAGCTTCGCGAAAAGCTTGCTATTATAAAAGAAGCTATAAATCAGGCGCATGAAGTTTCCACGGAGCTTCATAAAAAGCTTGAAGAAAAAATAAAAGAGCAGACATCTCTTACACAAGAGTCTGCAGACGCGCTTAAGCTTATGGGCGATATGGCTGCACAGATCGACGCACTTTTTGAAAAAATGCGCCGTAACGAACAGCTTGTTAATGAAAAGAAAATGCGCCTTTCGGCTCTCGATACAACAAGACAGAGCCAGAATGAAAGACAACAGAACCTGGCAGAATCCGCAAAGGCTTACAGAGAATCTCTTGAAGTTTTAAAGGACAGAATTGCAAAAGCCGATGAAAAAATCGCCGCTTACGACAAGAATGCTTCTGAGATAGAAACAAAACTTGCCGAAAGCGATAAAAAGCTTGAAGAATACAGAACAGAGCTTGAAAGATTAAACGGAGAGAGCAGTCAGATTTATATAGACCTTGCTTCAAAGGAGCACAGGGTATCAGCCCTTAAGCGTATGGACGAGCTTCTTGAAGGATATTCCCAGAGCGTACGTTTTGTTATAAGCGAATACGAAAAGGGAAATATTGAGGGAGCAGGTAAGATATACGGACCTCTTTCCAAGCTTATAAAGGTTGAAGAAAAATACAGTCTTGCAGTCGAGACGGCACTTGGTGCAAATCTTCAGAACATAGTGGTCGACGCAGAAAACACCGCAAAGGCGGCAATGCGTCACCTCAAGTCAAGAAACGCAGGCCGTGTGACCTTTTATCCCGTTTCGTCGATGAAGGCGCGTACTTCTCCCGTCGGTGAAAAAGAGGCGGACAAGT
>JAZNQU010000010.1:0-11560 GCA_045590315.1 Eubacteriales bacterium | reverse complement strand
TAGCCGTCAGGTGCTTCTTCTTGCACACGTTTACCGCTATATCACCAATCTTAGGCGATTCGCCGACTACCATACCCTCGTACACGAGCGTCTGTGGTCCTATGAACATCTGTCCGCGTTCTTGGGTATTAAAGAGTCCGTACGAGGTCGCCTCGCCGTTTTCACTTGCAACAAGCGAGCCTGTATAGCGCATAGTAATATCACCGCGGCAGGGCTGATAGCCGTCAAATATGGAATTGAGGATTCCCTCTCCCTTTGTGTCGGTGAGAAATTCGCTTCTGTAACCGAACAGGCAGCGCGCAGGAATGCTGTACTCTATTCTCCAACGGTCGCCGTGCATCGTCATCTCGATAAGGTCGCCCTTACGAGAGCCGAGCTTTTCTATAACCGAGCCCTGTGCGCCGTCGGGCACGTCTATAGTCACGCGCTCCATAGGCTCGCACTTTACGCCGTCTATCTCCTTATAAAGCACTCTCGGAGTACTGCACGCAAGCTCGTATCCCTCGCGGCGCATATTTTCAAGAAGTATCGAGAGGTGCATTTCACCTCTGCCGGCTACCATAAACGAGTCTGTCGTATCACCGTCGGTAACGCGGAGCGAAACGTCTTTTAAAAGCTCCTTGTAGAGTCTTTCGCGCAGCTGACGTGACGTTACGAACTTACCCTCCTGACCTGCAAACGGGCTGTCGTTGACCATAAAGGTCATTTCCATCGTCGGCTCGCTCACCTTAACGAATTCAAGCGGCTCAACGCACGTAAGCGAGGTTATCGTGTCACCGATATTGATGTCCTCGGCGCCCGAGAAGCAGACAATGTCGCCGACTTTAGCGTCGGTTACGGGTATACGCTTGAGTCCGTCTATCTGATAAAGCGCTACGATCTTCGCCTTTTTCACTTCACCCGGCTTGTGGAAGTTCGAGATAGCGACCTCGCTACCCGTTTTTATAACTCCGCGCTCGATACGTCCGATACCGATACGGCCAACGTAGTCGTTGTAGTCTATCGAAGAAACGAGAAGCTGAAGTTCGCCGTCGGGGTCACCCTCGGGAGCCGGAATATAGTCAAGAATAAGGTCAAACAGGCACTTTAAGTCCTTGTCCTGTGTTCCGGGTGTCATTGAAGCAGTACCTGCTCTGCCCGAGCAGAATACCATCGGGCTGTCAAGCTGTTCGTCGTTTGCGTCAAGGCTCAAAAGCAATTCAAGCACCTCGTCCTGTACCTCGTCAAGGCGCGCGTCGGGCTTGTCCACTTTATTTATCACAACGATAACGCGGTGGTTAAGCTCAAGCGCCTTCTGCAAAACGAAACGCGTCTGCGGCATAGGTCCCTCCGCCGCGTCAACGAGCAGAAGAACGCCGTTTACCATTTTAAGTATGCGCTCAACCTCGCCGCCGAAATCGGCCTGGCCGGGTGTGTCTATGATGTTTATTTTCGTGTCCTTGTAGTGGACAGCGGTATTCTTTGCAAGTATAGTGATACCGCGCTCGCGTTCAAGATCGTTTGAGTCCATAACGCGCTCTTCGGTTGCCTGATTTTCACGGTAGATACCGCCCTGCTTGAGCATTTCATCAACAAGCGTGGTCTTACCGTGGTCAACGTGCGCGATTATTGCAATATTTCTTAAATCTTCTCTAACCAAAATTATATCTCCTTGACAATTTTCTCTGTAACAACATAATATTTTAGCACATTTTCGCCTGTTTGTATATAGTTATAAGCACATATTTTTTATGTCACTCTACATTTTTATAGTAAATTTTTACTATTTTTCTCAATACTCACAACGCTTATGCCCGTGTCTGTATAAGTAAATTTCACCTCGTGTCCCGAGTAAGACATTCCATAGACTCTGTCATCATGCTGATAGGACGGCTTCGGATCGTGTGCAAGAAGCGCTTTTATGCACTCTATAAGCTCTGTATCAAGTCCGTCTCTGACAGACTCCGGAATATCGACGCTGACGCTGTGCTCAAATGTTGCTTCGGCAAAACCGCACTCAGCGTCGGTGATACTGTCAAAAGCTTTGATATACGGCTTTATATCGTATATCGGAGTGCCGTTTTTCATATCGGCTCCGCGCACGGTAAGCACAGGCCCGCGCTTTTCGTCATAGGTTATCTTTTCAAGCTTTAAAGCCGAAAGTCCTATCGGATTTGGCCTGTACGGTGAGCGTTTGGCAAACACGCCGACTCTTCGGTTGCCGCCGAGTCTCGGAGGTCTTACTGTCGGCGAAAAATCTTCACGCTCGGAGTCTGAAAACTTCCACAGCACCCATATGTGCGAATAATCCTCAAGTCCGCGAAACGCGTCGGGATTTCTGTACTTTTTTTCAAACACTATCTCGGATAAAACCTCGTTTACGATACCGCCCTGCCTCGGTACACCAAACTTCGTTTCAAAACCGTTATAAATATGAGCGATTATCTTCACGGGAGTTCTACCTTGTACATTTCATGCCCCATAGCGGGGATTATTTTGCCTATGAGATCCGAAGTTTTTATACGAAGGCTCGACGTATTGATGCAAGGGTGGCAGCCGATATACTCGCCCTCTAAAACGTCCTTGTCAACAAGCAGCTTCACACGCTTGTTTTTATCGTTCATAAGTCCGAGAACGCTTACCGAGCCGGGCGTTATATCCAGAAACTCTTCCATAAACTCGCTCTTTGCAAAAGACAGCCTTGCAGAGCCTATCTGTGCGGATAAGTCCTTGGTCTTAAAGGGCTTGTCTCCCGGCATCATGAGAAGATAAAATTCCGTCTCTTGTCTGTTGCAAAGAAAGAGATTTTTGCATATAGTCGCTTCAAGAGCACGGTCAATTTCTTCGCACACCTCCATTGTCATTGCAGGCTCGTGGTCAATTCTTGAATACTTTACTCCAAGCAAGTCAAGAAAGTCGTATACGCGTATTTCTTTTTGAAGTCTGCCCGAAACATCCACGGGCCTTCCGTTTTCAAGTACCATTTCAGTTTTCACTTTCTCACCAAGAATTACTACCTTAAGTATACTCCCTTTTTTGCCTCTTTGCAATAGGCAGAGTAATTTTTTTCTCGAGGGAAATACTATAGAAAACGAAAAGAGGGCAGAAAATGGATATACTTCACGAAGCAAAAGAGATAGCGTCCGAGCTTATAAAAACAAGGCGGAAACTTCACGAAAATCCCGAGGTGGGTTTTGACACCTCAAAAAGTGTGAAGCTTGTCATAAGCGAGCTTGAAAAGCTTGGACTTGAGCCAAAAAGATGCGGGCGCGGCGGTGTTACTTGCGAGCTTGGTACAAGCGGAAAAACCGTGCTTATTCGCGCCGATATGGACGCGCTGAAAATACGCGAGGAGTCGGGCGAAGATTTTGCCGCACAAAACGGCAATATGCACGCCTGCGGACACGATATGCACACGGCAATGCTCTTGGGTGCAGCGCGTATTCTGAAAGCGCATGAGTGCGAGCTTCGCGGACGTGTACGTCTGATGTTCCAGCCTGCAGAGGAGACGCTTGAGGGAGCGCAGGATATGATAAGCGCGGGCGTGCTTGAAAACCCTGTGCCCGACGCGGCTCTGATGATACACGTAATGGTGGGTGTTCCGCTTGAAGCAGGGAGCGTCATAGTTGCGCCTGCGGGGGTGAGCGCGCCTGCAGCGGATATGTTTGAAATAACCGTCCGCGGCAAAGCCACACACGGCTCCATGCCCGAAAAGGGAGTTGACCCCATAATTGTATCAACGCACATCATCTCAGCTCTTGACATTATACGTACACGGGAGATAGCAAGCGCAGAGCGCGCCGTACTGACTTTCGGCAGCATAAATGCAGGTGAAACGGCAAACGCGATACCGGGTACTGCCGTTCTGCGCGCAAGCACGCGTGTATACGGCGACAAAGCAAGAGATTATATGAAAAATCGCATTTGCGAGATAGCAGAAGGCGTTGCCGCCGCCATGGGCGCTTCTGCAGACGTTGAATTCACAGGCGGTTGTCCCACTCTCGTAAACGACGAAGTGCTTTGCGAAAAGCTTCACGGATATATGAAAGAGCTTCTCGGCGAAAAATACGCGCTCTCGGCTGATGATATGAAAAGCGGCTCGTCGGGCTCGGAGGATTTTGCGTATATCTCGCACGAAATCCCGTCGGTGATGCTCGCGCTTTGCGCAGGGAATTCCACCGAGGGCTTTTCCTATCCTCTGCACCACGAAAAGGTAAAGTTTGATGAGTCATCTCTCGCCGTCGGCGCGGCGGTATATGCTTATTCGGCAATAAGATTGCTTGAATAAACCGAAGAAAAGTATATGTGCAAAGTGCCCACGAAGAAATCACAAACAACTGATTTTTATATTGTTGAAAGGTCCGATTGACGGGCCTTTTTTCTCTTATGGTATTGCTAATTTCCAATTTTTGTGTCATAATATACTCAGTGTTTGAAAAAAGAGGTAGTTTATGAAAAAGATACTGCTTATAATACTCGCAACATTGATAATAGCGGGCGCAATAATTGCGCTGATATATTTCGGCGGAAAGGACGACGTAGTAGTTGTGGATTCAGAAGAAAAGTATTCCGACTTCATTACAGTGAGAAGCGGACTTAACAATCTTTACAACAAACTGAATTCTGATAATGAGGTTGTTATCTCCTATCTCGGCGGCTCAGTCACCGCAGGCTTCGGTTCTGATGATGCCGAAACGGGCTCTTGGAGAGCCATCACGTTTAATTGGCTGGGGGAAAACTTCCCCGAGGCAAAACTCGTAGAAAATAACGTCGCTATGGGCGGAACGGGCTCACATCTCGCTTCTTTCAGAACGCAAACTGATATTATAGACCAAAATTCCGACCTCGTTTTCATTGAGTTTGCGGTAAACGACAGCTACAGCGGTACTCATTCGGCAGGAAACACCGAGCTTTATTATGAGCAGATAATCCGCCAGATAAGAGAGGCTTTACCCGAATGTGATATTATTGCAGTATACGTGACCGACATTTACGCCGCCAAAACAAACGGTGGCACAAGTATGCACTCGGTAGCACAGGCGCACGATGCCGTATGCGAAAAATACGGCGTTACTTCAATTGATGCCGGACGCGCACTCTGCTCTTTGATGGGTGGCTATGACGAAGAATTATGGAGTACTTACATTCTTGACACAGTACACCCAAAAGACGAAGGCTACAAGGTATACGCCGACGCTATATGTGAATACTTACATAACTACCTGAAAAGCGAGCCTGTCCGTGATTACGGCAAAATAAAAGAGCATACGCTTCCCGACGGCTACGTTGACCAAAGAAACGAAAACCTTAAGCTTTCCTACACTCAGGCAGACAACTATGAAATGTTTGATAGTATAAAGGGGTTCACGCTTGACACAGACGCGCGTGTCACCGGCTCGCACATCAGTGGCGCGATGTCGGCAACAAGTCAAGAAAACGAGCTTGTGTTCTCCTTCGAAGGAACGGGAATCGATCTCTATATTTCGGGCAAGGGCAACAGGATAGAATATTCAATCGACGGCGGAGAGCCACAGAGAAAAATCGTCGATCCTGCAGATCCGCCGTTTAAGCTCGCACACGACCTTGAAGATGGCCCGCACACGCTGAAGCTTTCTTTTGTCAGCGAACGTGAAACACGCAAAATCAGAGGCTTTTTCATATACAAAACCAAATAAAATCGTACCGCGTTGCCGTTTGGCAATGCGGTACTTTTCTTGTCGCATTTACACAAAAATATATACTTTTTTTCATAAACAATGACAGGTATATTCCCCTTGAATAAGAATGCGTGTTATGATATAATATATTTACATCAATATGGAAGATTTTCCAAGGAGGAAAAATGATGAAAAAATTATTATCAGTTCTTCTTGCAATTGTTATGATCCTTCCGGTAGCAGCTGTAGCAGCTCCCGTTTCGGCAGAATCTGACTTTTTCAAGCAAGCAAGCGACGCACTGATCAACCAGTATATGGCTGAAGCAGACGCGCTTATCGAAGAAATCAAAAATGCTCCCACAACCGTTGAGGTTACGGGTACAAAGTACTACGTATCTTCAAGCTCGGGTAATGACTCCAATGACGGTCTTACACCCGAAACGGCATGGAAGACTATCTACAAAGTAAACAGCATGACCTTTAAGCCCGGCGACGGCGTATTCTTAAAGCGCGGAGATACTTTTAAGTTTGTTGGCGAATTGAATGCAACAAGCGGTATGACCATTTCGGCATACGGAAGCGGCGCAAAGCCGATACTCCACTGTACAGTAGACGCTTCGGGCGCTGACAAGTGGGTAGCTACCGAATATCCCAACGTCTGGGAATATACCGAGACCATCGGAGGCGACGACCGTGACGTCGGTACTATCATATTCGACGGCGGACGTGCATGGGGCATTATGGTAACAGCTCAGAAGAACGGCTACCGTCTCTATAACGGTCCCGTATTCAACGGCATTGATCCTATTTACGATATCGAATCAAAGCCTTTCAAGGGTGCGGAAGACCTCGAAGGCAATCTCGAATTCTATCACGACAGAACAAAAGACATACTTTACCTCTATTGCAAAAATGGCAATCCCGGTAACGTATTTACTTCAATCGAGCTTATTGACGACGATTGCGGTATCAAACTTGTTGATGACCCTGCAACAAAGGATGCTCACGATATTATGATCGACAATATCGATATCTACGGCGCGTCCTACGGCGTTTCGGGTATGGATGTCAGAAATATAACTGTTCAGTACTGCGTATTCAGATGGATCGGCGGTCCTGTTCAGGGTTCATCCTTCGGCTTCAGCGGCGACCAGGTAACACGTTACGGTAACGCTGTTGAATCCTTCGGTTCAAGTGATAACTTCATTATCAGATATAACTATGCAACACAGGTTTATGACTGCTGCTGGACAGCACAGTCCACAGGCGGTTCAACCTTCAATAACCTGCAGGTTTACAAAAACGTTGCAGAATATGCAAACACAGGTACTGAAGTATGGGTGCCCGATAATGGTACGGTAACAGGTCTTCAGGTTTATGATAACTATGACCGTTACATCGGATACGGTTGGTCGCATCAGCGTCCGGGTGAAGGCCCTCACGGCGGATTTTTCTACGGTGGTAAAAACTCAGGTTCAACATACAGTGGAAACAGTGTTCACAACAACGTATATATGTTTGCAAGCGGAAGCGCACAGAGTGCCAGTGCCGGCGGCGTTGATAAGTTTAACTTCAATAACAACATATACATTATGGAAAAAAGCCGTCCTCTTGGAACTTTGCCGTCAAACCCCGGAGCAGGCAGTGGTGCACAGGTTAAGTTCAACTATACCGAAAGTGATATTGCATCTGCTGTGGCTACAGGCTGGGAACCCGGCACTGTTTTCTACTACACCAAGGACAAAGATACCCTTGATATGTACAAGACCGCTATCCCCAATAACGGAGTTGCAATATTCGACGATATCTCCGCAGGCTTCTGGGGCAGAAGCGCGATTGACTTTGCTGTTCTCAAGGGACTCTTCAACGGTGTAACTGCTACAGAGTTCTCACCCGATGGCAAGATGACACGCGCAATGCTTGTAACAGTTCTTTCAAGACTTGCAGGCAATGATGATAAGGGCACATCCACTTACACAGACGTAAACCAGAGTGCATGGTACGCTGCAGGCGTTGCATGGGCTGAAAAGAACGACATCGTTAATGCAGGCGGTAAGTTCAGACCCGACGATAACGTAACACGTGAAGAAATGGCAGATATGCTCTACAGATACGCAAAGAGCCTTTACAAGGAAGGTACACTTGACGGATCTAAAGATTTTGCAGACTCTGCAAGCATCACAGCTGCTTACGCTGACGGCGTTAAGTTCTGTACAAAGAACGGTATCATCACCGGTTACTCTGACAATACAGTTAAGCCCAAGAACACAGCTTCCCGTGCCGAAGTTGCTACAATGATAATGAGACTTGTAAACTACCTTGGCAAGACAAAGGCAAACGCTGCAAACGTTCTTGCAGGTGAGCCCACAGCCGTTGTTCTCAAGGGCGACGCGCTCAAGAGTCTCTTTGACAACAAGCTTGTAAGAGCAACTGTTGAAGCAGATGAAAGCGTTAAGTTTGTTCCCTTCGCAGAAACGGGAGCACCGTCAATCAGCCTCATGCACGCATACAACCCCAAGATTGACTGGTTCACAAACAAATATGTTGTTATCAAGTTCAACACAAATCTTGAAAAAGACTACGTTATTGCAAAGCTCCAGGCACCCGGCAAGGGAGGCAACTATGAAGACACAATAGTTGCCGGCCGCAGCAAGATATCAAGCGGCGCAGTTGTTATCGATCTTTCTGAGTATTCTGATAATATTAACAGAAGCACATACAGAAACACGATGTCGATCAACCTCTCTCCCTGGGGAACTTCATCAAGTCAGACACTTTCGGCTGATCAGTACTTCGCAATCACCGAAGTGGCATTCTTTGATTCACTCGGAGTAGCCAAGGCTTATGCCGGCTGATAAAGCTTAATACTTACATACCCGACTCAAAATTGAGCCGGGTATGTTTTTTTGTTCTGTTTATACAAAAGCCATTTGTATTTTTGTAAACTATGACAGGTGTTTTTTGCTTGCTATAAAGGGACTCATATGGTATAATTATTGCTGCAGACAGGTTCCGTTTTTATTTTTGTTTTCATCAAGGAGATAATTTATGAAAAAAGCATTATCCTTAATAATTGCTGTCTTTATGCTTTTGCCCGTCGTGTGCGCACCGCTTACACTTTCGGCGGCAAGTGAAGTGTACGCAAGAGCAAGTGACGACCTTATTAATAAATATATGGCAGAAGCGGATGCGCTTATTGAGGAAATTAAAAATTCTCCCACAAATGTAGTTGTTGAAGGCAGAACATACTATGTTTCATCAAGTATGGGAGATGATAACAACGACGGCAGGTCTCCTATGACAGCCTGGAAGACGATAGAAAAAGTCAACAGTATGACCTTTAAGTCCGGCGACGGCGTGTTCTTCAAGCGCGGCGACACCTTCAGATTTGTGGGCTCACTTAAAGCACAGAGTGGTGTTACGTATTCTGCGTACGGCGAGGGCGCAAAGCCGCTGTTTATGTGCTCACTTGACGCTTCGGGTACTGACAATTGGCTTGAAACAAATATCAAAAACGTATACGTCTATGCAAAAGCACCGGGAGGAGACGACCGTGATATAGGTACGATAATCTTTGACGGCGGCCGCGCGTGGGGTATTATGGTTACTGCTATGAAGAACGGATTCCGCCTTTACAACGGTCCGGTATTCAACGGCATTGACCCGATATATGATATACCCACATCTGTATTCAAAGGGCCCGAAAGTCTCAAGGGCAATCTTGAATTTTATCACGACAGAGCTAACGACATTCTTTATTTATACTGTGAAAACGGAAACCCCGGCGATGTATTTACGTCTATTGAACTTCTTGACGATGATGCCGGCATTTTACTTGTAAACGACACTGCCACTCGCCGTGCTCACGATATTACAATAGATAATATCGCAATATACGGAGCATCATACGGAGTATCGGGTCAGAGTGTTGCAAACATTACGATACAGTACTGTACGTTTGAATGGATAGGCGGAAACGTCCAGATGGGTTCATATGAATTCAGCGGCGACCAGGTAACACGTTACGGTAACGCAATTGAATCATACGGCTCGTGCGATAATTTTATTATCAGATACAACTATGCAAGCCAGGTATACGACTGTTGTTGGACTGCGCAGTCGGGAGGCAACTCAATTATAAACGGTCTCCAGATATATAAAAATGTTGCTGAGTATGCAAATACCGGCTCAGAAGTGTGGACAAACGGTGCTGTCACTAATATGAAGATATATGACAACTACGACCGTTATATCGGTTACGGCTTCTCACATCAGCGTCCGGGTGCCGGTCCTCACGGTAGCTTTTTCTATGGTGGCGGAAGCATTCCGTATTGCGAAAACAACGACATTATGAATAACGTATATATGTTTGCCGGTGCCAACGCTAATTCGGTAAAGGCTTCCGGGCCAAAACATTTCAACTTCCACGATAACGTATACGTTATGGAAAACGGCACTAAGCTTGGTACTTTGCCCGAAGACCCCAGCAAGCCTACCGGAACAAGAATATCATATGACTACACAAGGAAAAATGTTGAATTCCATACAAATTCAGGTTGGGAACGCGGCTCAATCTTTTATTACACAGGCGCAAAAGGTACCGAAAAAATGTACAGAACCGCGATCCCCGAGGGGAAATACGTAAAGCCTGAGACAGCAAGTGCGGATCCAGTAGTATTTGATGATGTGGCAGATAACTTCTGGGGCAAGTCGGCTATTGACTTTGTGGTCGGCAAGGGACTTTTTAACGGAATAAGCGAAACAAAGTTCTCACCTAACGGCAATATGACACGCGCGATGCTCGTAACGGTGCTCTCAAGGCTTGCCGGCTATACCGGCACGAGTGTTCCTACGTATGCAGACGTAAGCGGCAGTGCGTGGTACGCTTCAGCGGTAGCGTGGGCTCAAAACAATGATATTGTAGATGCAGGCAAAAATTTCAGACCCAACTCAAATGCAACACGTGAAGAAATGGCTGATATGCTTTACAGATACGCAAAAAAGCTCTGCAAGGAAGGCACACTTGACGGTGCTGTCGATTTTGCCGACTCTGCAAGCATTACGCCTGCTTATACAGACGGTGTTAAATTCTGTACAAAGAACGGTATCATCGGCGGTTACAGCGATAATACCATCAAGCCCAAAAACAGCGCTACACGCGCCGAGGTAGCTACAATGATACAGAGATTTGAAAACTACCTTGAAAAAGCAAATGCCGACCCGTCACAGCTGCTTTCAAGAGAAAAAACAGCGATAGTTCTCAAGGGAGAGGCATTAAAGAGTATGTTCAGCTATAGTGAAGTAAGTGCAGAAATACTTGATGATAACAGCTTAAAATTCTCCCCTGCTGCCGAAAGTACAGTTCAGCACTTTGACTTTATAAATAACGTCAGCAGCAATATAAATATGATCTCACATCCTTATATCGTTATAAATTATGAGTGCAACGTTGATTACGACTTCATTACCGCAAGAATACGAGGTAATTCAGCCAAATCGGTAGAAACGCAACGCTACAGTGTGAAAAACGGCAAAATGCTTATAGATATTTCCGACTACGTTGACGGCATGAGCCCCTCTTTGCATAAAAGCATCGCAGTACGTCTCTTACCGTGGGGACTTGAAAAAACAATTCCGGCCTCTTCCGAGTATTTTATGATAAAAGAGATCGTACTCTTTGATAACCTCGCAGCGGCAGAAATTTATATGCAATCTTAAAGAAAAAAGCCCGTTTGAAACGGGCTTTTTGTTTTTTCCGTCAAAATTACGCCTTCAATTTCGTATACTATGACGTATATATTATTGTTGCTAAAAAGCACTCATTATGATACAATAATTTTGTATTTACGGGAATTTTCCCGGGGAGGTATTTTATGAAAAAGTTATTGGCAACTCTGCTTGCTCTGATAACGGTCCTTTCTCCG
>JAZNQU010000009.1:0-6648 GCA_045590315.1 Eubacteriales bacterium | reverse complement strand
TTTTGTGTATTATTCGTAGTCTACAACGTCTACCCATTTGAGAAGGAATTCTCTTTCCTCGGGCTTGCCCTTTACGGACTGTGACGCTGCTACGATCGGAAGCCACTTGTCTATATACTGTCTTGCAGTATCGCTCTTCTGGCAGAAAAGCTTCATATACTTCTCTGCAAGCTCGTCTTTTCCTGCAAGCTTGAAGAGGAGATACGTTCTTGCAGTATCAGCAGAAGCGTTACCCTGTGTCGCGTGCGACCAGTCTATGATATACGCTTTGCCTGTTCCCTCTTGAATAATTATGTTAGAGGGGTTGAAATCTCCATGGCATACCTTATTGTGCTTGGGCATACCGTCAAGTCGTGTATGAAGCTCGTATCTTGTCGTTGCGTCAAGGTCGCTTTCGCTTATCTTGCGCATCATCTTATCCTTGAGCTTTGTAAGAAGCGGAGATTTCTTGGAGTGCATTTCAAGCTGAAGGTTAACGAACAATTCAAGATATTCGTCTTCCTTTTCGGGATTTTCCGCCATCAGCTGAAAAAGCGTTTTACCTTCGATAAACTCTGCTCTGATTGCCCACTTGCCGTCAACGAGCATTACTTCTAAAAGTTCGGGCACGTTAAGTCCCGTTTCTTCTGCTCTTGCATGATTGAGCGCTTCGTTTAATACGTTTGATCTTGAATAGCTTTTATCAAACACCTTTACCATTGTATCGCCGTCGCGGTATATGGTCTTATTTACTCTTTCAGAAACTATTTTCATAATTATCTCCCTTCATTATTTACCGTAGTAAGCGTTAAGATACATCTGTTTAATTTCGCTCATAAGCGGATAACGGGGGTTAGCGCCTGTGCACTGGTCATCAAACGCCTGCTCTGTCATATCGTCAAGACGTGCAAGGAAGTCTGCTTCGTCAGCAACATAGTCACGGATTGTAGCCTTGATTCCGACCTTTGCCTTGAGCTCGTCGATCTTCTTAATAAGACCTTCGACCTTGTCGGCATCTGTCTTACCTTTTATGCCGAGATGTTCGGCAACCTCTGCGTATCTTGCCATAGTGTGGGGATGGTCATACTGCGGGAACGTACCCATCTTAACAGGTGTTTCGCTTGAATTGAAACGGATTACTTCGTTTATCATAAGCGCGTTTGCTACACCGTGAGGCAGATGGTGGAACGCACCGAGCTTATGAGCCATAGAGTGGCATACTCCAAGGAATGCGTTGGCAAATGCCATACCTGCCATTGTTGCGGCGTTTGCCATCTTTTCACGTGCTTCGGGATCGTTTGCACCGTTGTCGTATGCTCTGGGGAGGTATTCAAATATTACCTTGAGTGCACGGAGTGCAAGACCGTCCGTGTAGTCTGTAGCCATCATCGAAGCGTATGCTTCAAGCGCGTGTGTTACAGCGTCGATACCCGATGCAGCTGTGAGTCCGCGGGGTGCGTTCATCATCATATCAGCATCAACTATCGCCATATTGGGAAGAAGCTCATAGTCGGCAAGCGGATACTTTGTTCCTGTTGTTTCGTCTGTGATAACTGCAAAAGGTGTTACCTCAGAGCCTGTACCTGCAGTTGTGGGAACTGCGATAAAGTATGCCTTTTCGCCCATCTTCGGGAAGCCGTATATTCTCTTTCTTATATCCATGAAACGCATTGCCATATCCATGAAGTCAGCATCCGGATGCTCATAGAGTACCCACATAATCTTTGCAGCGTCCATAGCTGAGCCGCCGCCTACTGCTATAATTACGTCAGGAGCAAATGCACTCATAAGCTTTGCGCCCTCTTTTGCGCATGCAAGTGTCGGGTCGGGCTCAACGTTTGAGAACGTCGTATACTGTATACCCATTTCAGCAAGCTTCTTTTCAACGGGTGCTGTGTAGCCGTTTTCGTAAAGGAATCTGTCAGTTACGATAAACGCCTTTTTCTTATTCATTATACTGCCAAGCTCGTCAAGTGCAACAGAGAGGCAGCCTTTCTTGATATATACCTTTTCAGGTGCTCTGAACCAAAGCATATTCTCTCTCCTTTCGGCAACGGTCTTGATGTTTATAAGGTGCTTGACTCCTACGTTTTCGGAAACGCTGTTTCCGCCCCAGCTTCCGCAGCCGAGTGTAAGCGAGGGAGTGAGACTGAAGTTATAAATATCACCGATACCGCCCTGAGACGAGGGGGTGTTTACGAGAATACGGCAGGTCTTCATACGTTCTTCAAACTCTGCAAGCTTTGCCTGCTCTTTAACAACGTCAAGGTAAATGGACGAGGTATGACCGAAGCCGCCGTCTGCGATAAGTCTTTCTGCCTTTTCAAAAGCATCCTTTATATTCTTTGCCTTGTACATTGCAAGAACGGGAGAAAGCTTTTCGTGAGCAAATTCTTCGCTTATATCAACGCTTTCAACTTCGCCGATAAGTATCTTTGTGGTTTTGGGAACTTCAACGCCTGCAAGTGAGGCGATTTTATGCGCCTTCTGACCTACGATTTTTGCATTAAGCGCACCGTTGATGATTATCGTCTTTCTTACTTTCTCTGTTTCTTCATCGTTTAAGAAGTAGCAGCCACGCTTAAGAAACTCTTCCTTTACTTTCTTATATATGCTGTCAATTACAATCACCGACTGCTCGGAAGCGCATATCATACCGTTGTCAAAGGTCTTGGAGTGGATTATCGAGTTTACTGCAAGGATAATGTCCGCACTGTCATCAATTATCGCAGGGGTGTTACCGGCGCCAACGCCGAGTGCAGGCTTACCGCTTGAATATGCCGCCCTTACCATGCCGGGGCCGCCTGTTGCGAGGATTATGTCAGCCTCTTTCATAACGAGGTTTGTCATATCAAGCGAGGGAACGTCAATCCACGCGATGATGTCTTCAGGTGCGCCTGCAGCAACTGCCGCTTCAAGTACGATTTTTGCCGCTGCTATGGTGCTGTTCTTTGCTCTCGGGTGAGGGCTTATTACGATACCGTTTCTCGTTTTAAGCGCGAGAAGCGTTTTGAATATTGCTGTGGATGTCGGGTTTGTGGTAGGAATTACCGCTGCTATCGTACCGATAGACTCAGCGACCTTACGTATACCTGCTGCCTTGTCTTCTTCGATAACACCGCAGGTTTTTGTATCCTTATATGTATTATAAATGTACTCACTTGCGTAGTGGTTTTTGATGATTTTGTCTTCAACTATACCCATGCCGGTTTCTTCAACCGCGAGCTTTGCAAGACTTATTCTCGCCTTGTTTGCCGCCATTGCCGCCGCCTTGAAAATAGCGTCGACCTCTTCTTGTGAATACTTAGCAAATTTTGTCTGTGCACTTCTTACCTGTGCAAGTCTTGCCTCAAGCTTTTCTACGCTGTCGACAATGGGATACTTGTTTTCTGCCATAGTTTTACCTGACCTTTCGCGTAAAAAGAAATATAATTATCGTATTTTACAAAGCCTATTATGACTTTGATAATATTTTAACATACTTTTCGCTCCTTGTAAATTCGCAATTGTCACAGATTTGTCCTTTTTTTAAGGCGAAAATCTATATTTTTCACAAAAATACAAATACCCGCCAAAAGCAATTCTCTCGTCTAGCTTGACAAGAAGCCTGATTTAATATATAATTACTTTTGCAACTAAATGAAAGGATCCGGGCGCAGAAAGATTCTGCGCTGTACAGATATATGAAGCTTGATTTAAGGCGTCTTTTGTCTGGTGAACTTGACAGGATAGATATTGACTATACTCTTGACTCATCCGTTTTACCCGATTTTGACGATGTAAAATTTTCCGACAACGTTAACGTAAGCGGTGCTATTACAAACAACGGCGGATATATGAAGCTTACACTTCTCTCTTCGCTCAACTACAAGGCTATATGTGCACGCTGCTTAAAAGAAATATCCGATGTGCTTAATATTAGTTTTGAAAAAACTGTCTGCGAAGAGGGTGATTTGCAAAACGAGGACAACGACGATTACGTTGAAATAAGCGACGGTATGCTCGATATCGACGAAGCACTTATAGAGGATATAATTCTCAATTTCCCGTCAAAGGTTCTGTGTAATGATGACTGCAAGGGCCTGTGTCCTAAGTGCGGTATTGATTTGAACACTTCTTCCTGCAAGTGTGTGACTAAAGAAATCGATCCGAGACTTGCTCCGCTTCTTAAGTTTTTTGACAACGACGATAGCAAGGACTGATTTTTGAGTCGATTTTTTATTTCGTTTTCACAAAATTATCAATATTTCAAAAAAATTTCATAAAAATTCGCAGAAACTATTGCAAAATTGAAAAATTTGTTGTATAATATTGTCCAGTATGCGCATTACTGTTAAGGAGGTGTCTATAAATGGCAGTACCGAAGAAGAAAGTCTCCAAGGCGAGACGTGATAAAAGACGTTCAAACGTATGGAAGTTACCGATCCCGGGTATGACAAAGTGCCCGAATTGCGGTGAATACAATCTTGCTCATAGAGTTTGCAAGGCTTGCGGATTCTATAAGGGTGAAGAAGTAATCAAAAAAGAAGCGTAATTTTTGGCGGAAGGAGTTGCTCCTTCCGTTTTTTATTTCCGAAGACTTTTTTCGGAAATTTTTTTATTTTAATAAAATGGTAATATATCTGTGATATCATATAAATCGTACATTCTGTTTTGAAAGGAATGAGTTTTTTTGAAAAAATCGTTTTGTAAAATCTTATGTGTTACACTCTCATTACTGACACTTTTAAATACAGCTATATTACCTGCTTCAGCCCTCTATCGCGGTGTGCTTGGCGACGTTTATTATGCTCACAGCCGCCAGGTTGGTGCAGGCGTTGATTTTTCTGTCTATCAATCTGTCACCGACGGTCTTAACGAACGTGCATACGTTTTTGAATACAGGCCAGACGAGGGTGCTCTGCCTCTTGTTTGTTGGGGTGACGCTCTTATGGGAAGCAACCGTACAAGCTACCTTGCCAACACCGAAATCAAGTCTGGAAACAACGTTGTCGGCGGTATAAACGGCGACTTTTTCAGCGTTTACACGGGCGTGCCGATGGGTGCGCTGATACGCGACGGACGTATCATATCCGATGACGACAAAAACAACGCACTCGGCTTCACAAGTGATGGCGAAACAGTCTTCGGGGACCCCGGTATTTCTTTTACGGTCTTGCATACATATGAAAAGCCTGTTATTGATGAGTCCGATATTTACAGTGATGAATCAGAAGATGAAGAAGAGTTTGGGGACGAAGAAGAGTCTTTTGACGAAGAAGAGGAAGAACCCTCTGACGATTTTAAATTTGACAGATACGACGGCGACTATGAGCGCAAGGACGCCGATGATTACGAATATGAAACCGTTAAGGAGTACCTCCCCGTAAGCTACTTCAACAAGTACCCTACCGAATGGGGCGCGTACCTTCTTGATGATATGTTTGATGATTCCACGCGCTCGTCTAAAGCCTCTCTTGAAATTGTGATCGAGCTTGACGCGCGCAAAATGGTCCCCCGCGCAGGAGAGACAATGTACGGCACGGTTGTCGAAGTAAATCACGAGACAACAGATACTGAGATTTCAAAGAACTGTCTTGTTATCTCCGTTTGTGAAACTAGTGCCTACAGGGCAAATTACGAAAACGTCAAAGTCGGTGACGCAATAGAAATAGAATTTAAAGTTGCTGACGGTTGGGAAGACGTGGAAACTGCAATCGGCGGCAGCGACCTTATAGTTATTGACGGTGAAATTAACAGAGATGCAATCGACGAATCTCACGAAAAAATTGCGCATCCCCGTACCGCCGTTGGTATCAGAGAAGACGGGACTGTTGTATTCTTTACCGTTGACGGAAGAAGCGACGAATCATACGGTCTTCGCTTAGTAAGCCTTGCCGAAACGCTTATTTCTTTCGGATGTGTTACGGCTTTGAATCTTGACGGCGGAGGCTCTACAACAGCTGTCGTAAAATATCCGGGCGAAGAGTATGTAAGTGTTGCAAACACTCCCTCAGACTCTGCTGAACGTTCTGTTGGAAACGCCCTGCTTTTAATTGATAACAGCGACTCCGACGGTATACCGAGATACATAATTCCGACAGTTACCGACCCTGTAATACTCCCGGGCGAAACATATGTTTTTGACGGCGCTTTCTATGACTCTGCACTGAGAGAAACCGAAGTTTATGATCTCGGCGTCGATGATGTTAAAATATCTTTTGACTATTCCCGTCTGTCTTATTATGACTTTGACAGTATGCCGGATCTCGGCACTATCAGTAACGACGGCAAGAGTTATACCGCCGACGGAATCACGGGTGAAATTCCGCTTCTCTTTACAACCGAATATGATGGTGAAGAGCTCACAGGACGCGTAATATTATTCGTTGCCCCCTCTCCCGACTCGGTAGAAATAATGCTCGGCGGTGTCGTTTACACCACACACGAAGCTATTCCCGTTGAATTTGAAGCTTATTATATGGGTAAGCCCGTCCCGGCACGCCCTGAGAATCTTACGTACAATTTAAACGACTATGAAATAAGGATTCCGGGAAGCGCTGACGTTTATACTGTAAAGCTTGCAGAGTCCTCTCTCGGATATATTTCCGAAAGCGGTGAATTTGTCCCGTACAACGGCGCTGACGGTTCGACATGGCTCACAGTTTCGCTTGACGGTATTCCTATGTC
>JAZNQU010000008.1:0-2154 GCA_045590315.1 Eubacteriales bacterium | reverse complement strand
AAAGATAGTAGGATGTTTACAAAAATGTATATTTATCTCACAAAAATGTATTTATTCAGGCTGTGTTATACCGTATAATAAAGTCAGAAAATATATATTATATTAAGGAGAAAAATGAATGTTAGTATCTCTTAAAGAGCTTATGGCTGATGCATGTAAAAACAATTATGCTGTCGGTGCATTTAATGCAACAAGTCTTGAAACACTTACAGCGGTAATCAAAGCTGCAGAGGAAACGGGCAAAGGCGTTATACTTAATTATGCCGAAGTACATACACCGTACATAACGATCGAAGATATCGGTCCGATAATGATCGACCGTGCGAAAAAAGCTAAAGTTCCCGTTTGCGTACACCTTGACCACAGCCCGTCTATCGAATCATGTATGAGAGCTATTCGTCTCGGCTTTACATCGGTTATGCTCGATGTTTCGGGTGCTGATTATGAAACGAACGTGAGAGAAACGGCGCTTATGTGCAGACTTGCTCATAGTGTTGGCGTAACGGTTGAGGCAGAGCTCGGACAGGTACTCTCAACGGAAGCCGGCGGTGAAACTGCAACTGCGGATTCTGTTACAAATGCCGAAGACGTATATACCGATCCCGATCTTGCAAAGGATTTTGTTGAAAGAACGGGTGTTGATGCGCTTGCAATTGCGTTTGGTACGGCGCACGGCGTATATACCGTCAAGCCGAAGCTTGATTTAGACCGCATTAAGCTTATACGCGAAAAGATTGACGTGCCGTTTGTTATGCACGGCGGCTCGGGACTTACAAAGGAAGAATTCCAGACAGCTATAAAGAACGGTATCCGCAAGATAAACTACTATACATATATGGCTATGGCAGGCGGTAAGGCTGTTAAGGAAGCCATGGATAAAATCGAAGCAGGTCAGAATGCATTTTATCACGATATTCCCCTCATCGGCATTGAAGCGATGAAGAATGACGTTGCAAACGCTATAAAGATATTCAGCTTAGAGGTATAATTTAATGGATATTAAAAAATCGGGAATAACCGTTGCAGGTACGCTGATAGCCGATGTTTTTCACGAGATAGACTCATATCCGAAAGAGGGAAATCTCGCTAAAATCAGGGGGAAAAGCTTTAGTATAGGCGGAGCGGGAAATATTATAATTGATCTTGCAAAGCTTGATAAAAAGCTCAACGTAAAGGTGTGCGCGATCGTAGGCGAGGACGAAAACGGAGAGCAGATTATTTCCGCTTTAAAAAAGTACCCGAATATTGACACAGCGGATATAACGGTATACGGCGAAAGCTCGTCTACTATGGTTATGAACTGTGCAGACACAAAGCAGAGGACCTTTTTCTATATTCCCGGAGCAAGTGACATATTCTGCGAAGACTATATAAACTGGGATAATATTGACACGAAAATATTCCAACTCGAATATCTTCTCTTGATGAAACAGATCGACGCACCAGACGCGGAATTTGGAACTCATGCTGCGAGAATACTCAAAGATGCCCGTGAGCACGGTATGATAACCTCAATAGATATGGTATCTGAGGAGAGCGTGCGTGTAAGGGAGATCGTTATTCCGGCGCTTAAATTCACCGATATTTGTTGTATAAACGAGGTGGAGGCAGAAGCAGTCACGGGAATAGATGTGACAAAGGACGGCAAGCTATCCTATGAAAAGAGCCTTGAAGCGGCAAGAAAAATAAAAGAGCTTGGCGTTTCAAAGTGGGTGGTAATTCACGCGCCCTGCGGCGGGTACGGATACGACTGTGAAAATGACAAACTTGTTTACGTTGAACGCTATCCATTGCCGGACGACCGGATAAAGGGTACAACGGGTGCGGGAGACGCATATTGCAGCGGCATATTATACGGCGCGCATCAGGATATGACACTTGAAGAGTCGATGAGACTCGCGCGTGCGTGTGCTGCGTGCTCGCTTACCGAAAACAACGGAACAGACGGTATGCGTAGTTATGAAGAAATAGTTGCAAAGTGTGGAAAATAAAAATATAAAGGACACCGTAATGGTGTCCTTTGTTTTTTGCAAGTCAGACCAAAAAAGATATTCATTAGTTTTCGTCAAGTTCCTCGGATATTTCGCGTCTCACTTCAAAATATTTATATCTCGTTTTTGTAGATTTCCTTGAAGTACTTGTATGTATCCACCT
>JAZNQU010000007.1:0-2681 GCA_045590315.1 Eubacteriales bacterium | reverse complement strand
ACCATTGCCGATGCAGACGAAAACAAGAAAAACAAAAGATTTATTCCCTGCGCGCTCAGCTGCTCGCAGTTTGTCCACAAAACAAGATATATTACAAGTAAGTCGGATCGTAGCCATGTCGTTCTGTGAGCCAAGGAGTTGACTATAAAGCTTGTCTTCTAAGACCGCTTGGCCTCCGACTTACCATTGCCGATGCAGACGAAAACAAGAAAAACAAAAGATTTATTCCCTGCGCGCTCAGCTGCTCGCAGTTTGTCCACAAAACAAGATATATTACAAGTAATCCTCCGCCGCCTATTCCGAGTCCGGCAAGGAGCGCAGTTATAAACCCTACAACAGATTCTATCATACTATCTCACCCCGTCACAAATTTTACGCCTGCGTAGATAACCATTACGGCAAAAAGCTTTTTCAAAAGCTTCAGATTTATCTTATCAAGCAAATACGCCCCGGCAACGCCGCCAAGTATTCCGGGAACTATATACGGAGACGCGTCTGCAAATGTGACGCTTCCGTCTTTTAAATATATATATGCCGAAACAAGCGACATGGGAATAACCGTGGCTATGACCGTTGCAAACACGTCGCGCGGCGAATACCCTCTTTTATCCGTGAGTAAATACCCTAAAAGAAAAACGAGCACTATTCCGCCGCCCGTGCCGAGCATACCGTTTATAAATCCAGAGCACGCGCCGCCGAGCACTATCAGCAATAATTCAAACACCTTTATTTTCATTGTCCGACTCCGTGAAAAAATATGATTATATATAATACTATCTTGAAATTATTTGAAGTTTATGGTATAATGGATAATAATGTGCTTTTGCACTTTTATAATTTGCAGAAAAACAAAAAATATAAAACAATTCAAGAGGTAATAAATGGCACAGACAAAAAAGAAAAAGACTGCCGCAAAAAACACAAAAGTAAACAAAAACCAGGCCCAGTCTGCCGCGCGTGAAACTAAAAAAGAGGAGATAATACCCTCTCTTAAAATTGTCAATCAGATAATGCCGGCAATTCTTGCGCTTCTTGCAATATATATCGTTATATGCTATCTCATTAACGACTCAACGGGCATTTTCGGGCTTTGGTTTAAAAATCTCTTTTACGGACTTTTCTCTTACGGTGCGTGGGCGCTCCCGGTTTTGCTTGTTATCCGCGCTTTCTTCTGGAAAGATGATGCCGACAGCAGATGCCTTGGTGCAAGAATAGCGTTTTCCGTGGCTTTTATCGCAGGTGTCTCCACTATTTCAGACGTTTTTGCCTCAAATGATTTAGGCTTTTCAATACCCGAGCTCTTTAAAGCGGGAATAAATCTCGAAGGCGGCGGCGTTATTGGCGGTCTGATTTCAGGGCTTCTTATGAACCTTGTCGGCATGACGGGTACACTTATAATAACCTTCGCACTTGTCTTTGTATGCGGTCTTTTCATGCTCGGCATTACTCCTTATATGATCTGGATACGCATAATGTACTCGATAAAGAAAAACCGCGAGGCTATGCGCGAGCGCGAAGAACAGTATGCAGCCGAGCAGAGCGAGCGCGACCGTGTGCGCGAGCAGACCGTGCTTACAAAAAAGACGGTACGCGAAGAAGTATACAAAGATGAGCAAGAAGAGCCTGAGCACGAGCCTATCGACATCGATATCTGGAATCAGGTAAAGGGTGATGAGTCTGAGGGCTACGCCGATGACGATGACGAAGATGCTACAACGATTGACGAAACCTATGCTTCTCCGTTTGTTACAACCGTATTCCCCGAAAAGCCTTCAAAGCAAAAAAAGGCTTCGTCTGACCCTCATGCAGTTGATCTTGACGATATTTTCAAAGATGAGCTTCACACAAACGAAGACGAGCTTTTTGATGAAATGCTCGAAGAAAGCCTTGGCGAAGAACAGACGAGCGCCGAACTCACTGTAGAGCGCCGCAATATGGGCACGCTTGAGAAAAAAGAGGAGCCTGAAAAAGCTCCGGTTGAATACAAGTTCCCGCCGATCACACTTCTTAAAAAGGACTCTTCGGTTAAAAACCAGGACGTTACTGAAGAGCTCAAAGCAACGGCTTCAAAGCTCGTTGAAACTCTCAAGAGCTATAAAATAAACACAAGACTTGTGTCGATTTCACGCGGGCCGTCTATCACGAGATACGAGCTTTCTCCCGAAATCGGTACAAAGGTAAACTCGATTGTCAACAGAATTGACGACATTTCCCTTCACCTTGCAACAACGGGTGTACGTATAGTTGCCCCTATTCCGGGCATGGAAGCTGTCGGCGTTGAAGTTCCCAACAAGAACGTTTCGCTTGTGTATATAAGAGAGCTTCTCGAAAACGAAGAATTCAAAAAGCATCCGAGTAAAATCCACGTTGCGCTCGGTATGGACGTAACGGGCAGACCTATATTCATGGATATTGCCAAAATGCCTCACTTGCTTATCGCAGGTGCTACAGGTATGGGTAAGTCGGTCTGCATCAACAGCACTATCATAAGCATACTTTACAAGGCAACCCCTGATGAAGTAAAGCTTATTCTTATCGACCCAAAGCAGGTCGAGTTTACAATGTACGACGGTATTCCTCATCTTCTCGTACCCGTTGTTACCGATCCGAAAAAGGCGGCAGGTACGCTTCACTGGGCGGTTACGGAAATGGAGCGCAGATACGAGCTTATCAACGGCGCG
>JAZNQU010000006.1:0-3608 GCA_045590315.1 Eubacteriales bacterium | reverse complement strand
CACGCCGCAAGGCGTGACGGAGAGGGCAACAAAAAAAGACCGCCGGAAGCTTTTGCTTCCGACGGTCATTATTAGTGGATTGCCGTTCCCTCAGGAACACTGTCGTCTACAAATATTACCTTGCATCCGCAGGCGTTGTTTGTTGCCGCAAGCAGCATTCCCTGCGAATTGATATTGCAGATACGGTTAGGCTTTAAGTTTGCAATTACGATTATCTTCTTTCCTACAAGCTGTTCAGGCGTGTATTCTTCCTTTATAGAAGACATTATCACACGCTCGCCCAAGCCATCGAAAAGTGTAAGCTTCAAGCAAGAGTGCGATTTGCGCACGCCCTCTGCCTTGAGTATTTTGCATACTCTGAAGTCAAGCTTATCAAAATCGTCTATCGTCACCTGCTCTTTTACAGGCTCTACGGGGTCAGGCTCACGGTTTACTTCAACCTGTTCTACCTCTGCACATTCTTCGCATGGCTTGTCTGCCTCGATCTCCGCTTCTGTCTGCGGATATGAGAAGTCAAGAAGTCCGACGTATTTTTCAGGCTCTATCGCAAAGAGGAAGAGATAAAGTCTCGGTCCCTTTTCCTTATCTATAAGAAGCTTATATACCGTTTTGAAGAACGCACCCTGTATGCCCTTGAGTTCCTTTTCGGGCATATCCGTACCGTAAACCTTTTTAGGTATATCATAAAGCTCTGTGTTGAGTTCATCAAGGCTGTATCCGCCGCGTGCGATATAGTCATAAAGAAGCTCTATCGCTTTCTTTTCGTCATCGTTAAGCTCGTTATAAACTTCAAAGTTACGTGTTGTACGCAGGCGGTTTACCTGGTCGGGCGCACACTGTTCAAGCCAGAACTTTGCTCTGTCAAGTCTGTCTGCAAAGTCAGCCTCGCGGTAAGGCATACCGATTTTTTCAAATACCGTTTCGAGCATAGGCACGTTAAAGTTTACAATTGAGCCAAGCTGTACGATAAGCGCCATCGGCACCGTTGCAATTTCACGTCCGGGCACCGTGCAGTTGTATATAATCTCGTTTGCTATATCGTTTGCTTTTCCTTCGCGCACGTCTGTGAGCATCTTGTCAAACTCAAAGTACTGACGCAAAATTCCGTCGTCAAAGCAGATGTCAAACGCCTTTGTGGGGTCTGTCTTTGAGTAAAGCCAGAGAAGCACCTCGGGCTGATAAAGCTTGAGAAGAGTTTCAGGTGTGAGGTTAAGTCCTGACGAGCTTGACATTTTACCCGTCATACCCTTGATACCGATAAACTCATAGCCCTGGAAAAGCGGGGCTTTGAAGCCAAAGACCTTTTCGGAAATAATCTTTGAGTTATTATACGAGCCTGTGGGTGCTGCGTGGTCCTTTCCGCCGGGCTCGAAGTCAACCCCCTCGTATCTCCAGCGCATAGGCCAGTCTATCTTCCAGCCAAGCTTACAGTTGAAATTTTCAAGGAAGTTGAAGTGTCCCGTATGACCGCAGCGGCAGGTATAGTCCGCCTCTGTGCAGTCGTCTGAAAGAGACGTTATAGTTGTAAAGTCTGTGTGGCACTCGGGGCAGAAGATGCTGACAGGATAGTAGGATGCCTTTTCAGCGTCGTGCTCAGCCTTGAGTTCTTCTTCGCTCTTGCTTGTGTCCTTGGTTTTGAAAGAGTCGAGAATTTCAAAAATCTCGTCCTTCTTCTGAAGTGACTCGATAATGTCCTTCGTGTATTTGCCCGAGCGGTACATTTCTGCCTGATAGCGGCAGTCAAGCTCGATACCGAAGGGTTCGATGCCCTTTAAGAACTCTTCTTCAAAGTGTTTTGCGTAATTTTCGTGGCATCCCCACGGGTCGGGAATATCAACGTACGGGCAACCGATATATTTGTCGTAGTCGCTGCCGACAACCTCCTGCACGTTTGCAGGGATTTTACGGCAACGGTCATATTCGTCCCAGGAGATAAGAAGTCTTGCTTTCTTGCCTTTTTTCTGGAGAGCCTTGACAACGAACAGAGGGGTTGCCAGGTCTCTGAAGTTACCTATGTGAACAGAGCCGGAGGGACTTACACCTGCGGCACAAACGTATTCTTCCTTATTCGGATTGCGCTCAATTATCTTCTGCGCAATTTCTTCTGACCAATGCATTCTTTTAAAGTCCCGGAATACGGAACGCTCCTTTCAGAAATCTTTATACGGGAAATATAATTTCATATAATTATAACACAGCAAAACTGCCGTGTCAATAAGTGACTGTTAAAATTCCCTATATTACAAACATTTGTTTTAACAATACTATTGACATCTATTTTGCCTTTATGCTATAATTTGGTATAATAAATTTCAGGAAGTGAGTAATTATGAGCACAAATAAAACAAATACAAGAAATCTCGTTCTTGCGGCGATACTTACCGCACTTGTTATCGTACTTCAGTTTATGGGCGCGTTTATCAAGCTTGGTCCGTTTTCAATCTCGCTTGTACTTATTCCGATAGTTATCGGCGCGGCTACATGTGGAAGTACTGTCGGCGCGTGGCTCGGATTTGTATTCGGACTCGTTGTTCTCTGGAGTGGCGACGCGGCGGCTTTTCTCGCTATTGACGTTCCCGGCACGATTATAACAGTTCTTGCAAAGGGTGCAGGCTGCGGACTTTTAGCAGGTCTTGCTTACAAGGCATTTGTAAAATACAACCGTTATCTTGCGGTGTTTATCGCGGCTATAGTATGTCCTGTTGTTAACACGGGAATATTCCTTTTAGGCTGCAGCGTTTTCTTTATGGACACGATTACCGCATGGGCGGCAGGCGGCGACGTTGTGAAGTATATGATATTCGGTCTTGTGGGCGCAAATTTCCTGTTTGAGCTTGGATTCAATATTGTGCTCAGTCCTGTTATAGTGAGACTTCTTGACGCGGCAAAGAGAAAATAAAACATACATAACAAAGCCTTGTACCTGTTTAGGTGCAAGGCTTTTTGTTTTGATCTCTATTAGCCTCTCCCGTTGGGAGAGGTGGCAAAACCAAAGGTTTTGACGGAGAGGGCGCGTTGGCGTGATTACCCTCTCAGTCAGCTACGCTGACAGCTCTCCCTGAGGGCGAGCCTTTGGATATTCTTTTAGTCTTTTTCTCTTTCCATTGTCTCATCAATCGCGCGATTGATAAAGCCGTTTACACTTTCTCCTGTTTTCTCAGCATGTGCTTTTATAATATCTTTTTTTCCTTTTGGTGCTCTGACTTTTATTTCATCATAATTATTTTTTACATACTTTGCTACTGCCCTTTGATTTGCTTTTGATACAGCCATATTTATCCCCTCACTTTATGCTATTGTACTTATTATATTACTTTTCATTTATGGGTACAATATACAAGTTGAACAAATAATCTGCAAAAAATTTGTGAAATAATGTACCCAATATATTGTTTGCCGCTCTTGACATATTGGGTACAATATGTTATAATGCAATTACAGGTAAAGCGCTGAACCTAAATAAACAAAAAGAGGTGATAATAATGAGATAAACTAAAAAGTGTTTCCCTCATTTGCTGCTACACAATCAATAAGGCATCCTCACGGATGCCTTTCCCCATATTGTTGACACATTGTAGGGACCGGCGTCCCCGACGGTCCGGACGATT
>JAZNQU010000005.1:0-3698 GCA_045590315.1 Eubacteriales bacterium | reverse complement strand
GTCCGTGCTGACAGACGTCAGACTCTCGGTCTGCGCTGGCTGATCGGTTTCGCAAGAAAGCGCGGCGAGCGTACCATGGCTGAACGCCTTGCAGCAGAGGTAATTGTGATACCTCTTTCCTGCTCCTGCTCCATCCTGTCCATCGTAGCGCCGCCATCGTGAGTTTCACCCATCTTATACGTCTTACCTGAATAGAAAAGGATACGCTCTGTGGTAGTTGTCTTACCGGCGTTGATAAGAGCCATTATACCTATATTCCTTGTGTTATCAAGTGAATATTCTCTTGCCATTTGTTTCTCCTTAAGTTCGCACGTGGAAAATTAATATCTGTAGTGTGCAAACGCCTTGTTTGCTTCAGCCATACGGTGAGTTTCTTCCTTCTTCTTAAAGGATCCACCTGTGCTGCCCACTGCATCAATGATTTCAGCCGCGAGTCTCTCGGCCATCGTCTTTTCGCCTCTGGCTCTCGAATATGTTGTGATCCAACGGAGACCAAGAGTCTGACGTCTCTCAGGTCTTACTTCCATAGGAACCTGGTAAGTACAACCGCCGATCCGGCGAGCCTTTACCTCGAGAACGGGCATGATGTTTTCAAGCGCTTCATTGAACGCGTCAAGCGGGTTCTTTGAAAGCTTTGCTTCAACGATCGCAAACGCATCGTATACGATCTTCTGGGCTACGCCCTTCTTGCCGTCCAGCATAATGTTGTTAATAAGCTTTGTTACGAGCTTAGAATTATACAAAGGATCCGGCAAAACGTCTCTTTTGGAAATTTTTCCTCTTCTGGGCATTGTACTTCCCTCCTTCATAAATAATGAATTCATAGGTACTCGAAAGATTTCTCCCGTTATTGCTCCGTCAGAAGAATTTCGCGGTAGTAGATATAAACACACGCATTATTTCTCTGAGGAAACATAACTTATGATTTTTCTTAATACCTCGCAGCTTTTCGCTGCATTTTTGTTTGCGAAGCCTTTACCTTGATCGGTAATTACTTCTTCTTAGGACGCTTTGCGCCGTACTTAGAACGTGACTGCATACGATTGTTCACGCCCTGTGCATCAAGAGTACCACGGATGATATGATAACGTACACCAGGCAGGTCACGTACACGTCCGCCTCTTATAAGAACAACAGAGTGTTCCTGAAGGCTGTGTCCGATACCCGGAATGTAGGTTGTCGCTTCCATACCGTTTGTAAGTCTTACTCTGGCAATCTTACGAAGAGCTGAGTTCGGCTTCTTAGGGCTGGTTGTGGTAACCTTAGTGCATACGCCTCTCTTCTGGGGAGAAGGCTGGTCGACCGCTTTCTTAGTAAGGCTGTTGAAGCCCTTCTGAAGAACAGGAGCCTTAGACTTGTAAGTCTTTTCCTGACGGCCGTGCTTTACAAGCTGATTAAAGGTTGGCATACTGCACCTCCTTAAAGAAATAATGTGATGTTTATATCTACAACCGCTTCCGACAAAGCCTTTCGGCGCCGTCTGACTCGGGTGTATTCGTATTTAAGCCGCGGCATTTGGGCATAGTTGTCCCTTACCGCAAAATACAATCTATTATACCATTGTTTTTCGCATTTTGTCAAGAATGTTTGTCCTTTTTGGCCAAACTTTAAAAAATTCTCTGTTATGCACAAAATAGCGGCGCTCTTTTTTATTATTTGTACCAAATTTGATAATTATTCAGCATCAATCGACCGCCATTGCAATGTAATCGGCACCGTAAGTCGATATATAATCCTTTCTTGCCGGCAGATCATCACCTAAAAGAGTATCAAATATGCGTGCCGTTTGCTCCGCGTCGGTTTCGGTAACTCTTATAAGACGTCTTGTTTCGGGATTCATAGTGGTGTGCCACATCATTTCAGGCTCATTTTCACCAAGTCCCTTGGAACGCTGTATCTTATACTTTGAATCTTCAAGCTTTGCAAGGATATCTATCTTTTCCTGTTCGTTATATGCAAAGTAGGTGTCGTTTTTGCAGGTTATTTCAAAAAGCGGAGATTCGGCAATATAAACCTTTCCCTCTTTTAACAATGTGGGCAGCAAGCGATAGAACAGGGTCAGAATAAGGGTACGTATCTGGTATCCGTCTTCGTCTGCATCTGTACAGATGATGATCTTGCTCCATCTGAGCGAGTTAATATCAAAAGTCGGCAGGTCGGTCTTTACTTTTTCCGTAAACTCAACGCCGCATCCTATAACTTTAAGAAGATCTGTGATTATAGGGCTTTTGAATATCTTATCATATGCACTTTTAAGGCAGTTGAGAGTTTTTCCTCTTACGGGGATTATTGCCTGGAATTCCGAGTCACGTCCGAGCTTTACAGAGGTAAGCGCGGAGTCACCCTCAACGATATACAGCTCCCTTATCTCCGGGTCGCGGCTTCTGCAGCTTACAAATTTTTCCACACGGTTGGCAATGTCGATAGTACCGGTAAGCTTTTTCTTAAGATTGAGTCTTGTTGTCTCCGCGGTTTCGCGGCTACGCTTATTAAGAAGCACCTGCTCTGCTATTTTTGTTGCAGCAACTGGATTTTCAATAAAGTATATTTCAAGATTTTTCTTTATGAACTCTGTCATCGCATCGGCAATGAATTTGTTGGTTATAGCTTTCTTCGTCTGATTTTCATACGAAGTCTGAGTTGAAAAGCTGTTGGTTACAAGCACAAGAGATTCCTTGATATCCTCAAAAGTTATCTTTGCCTCTTTTGCTTTATATGCTTTTGCATTCTTCAAGAACTTGTCTACAGCGTGAACAAACGCACTGCGTACAGCCTTGTCGGGCGAGCCTCCGTGTACAAGAAAGCTTGAATTGTGATAATATTCAATACAGCTCACGTTCTTTGAAAAAGCAAATACGATATCTGCCTTGAGCTTATAATCTTTCTGGTCTTCCCTGTCACGGCCCTTGGTTTCAAGAGTCCACGAAACGGGCGAAGTGAGCGTTTGATCTCCTGCAATCTTCACAAGATAATCGGAAATGCCGTTTTCGTATGAATATTCATAGTTTTCACGAGTGCCGTCCTCGTTGTGAAAATTCAACACAAACTTTATGCCGGCGTTCACAACCGCCTGTTTGTCGAGCAACTCCGTAAAATATTCCTTGGATATATTTATATCGGTAAACACCTCAAGGTCGGGCTTCCAGCGTATTATGGTTCCCGTTCTTGCTTCTTTTTTAGAAAGCTCCGTAACTTCAAGCTCGCCTACAGGGTTGCCCTTTTCAAAATTCATCACCGACAAGGTTTTTCCGTTGTAGGAACGGACGGTCATATACTCGGAGCTGTACTGTGTTGCACAGGCGCCAAGGCCGTTAAGTCCGAGAGAATACTCGTAGTTAGCATTTTCATCGTTATTGACATACTTACCTCCTGCATACATTTCGCAGAAGATGAGCTCCCAGTTATATCTCTGTTCAACCTCATTATAACCCATAGGTATACCGCGCCCCTTATCTTCAACCTCATAAGAGCCGTCGGCATAAACGTTTATGATTATTTCCTTGCCATATCCTTCTCTTGCTTCGTCAACCGAGTTTGAGAGTATTTCAAAAAAGGAGTGTTCACATCCTTCAAGTCCGTCGGAGCCGAAAATTACCGCGGGACGCTTACGGACCCTGTCCGCACCCTTCAGTGCAGTAATACTGTTATCTCCATATACAGCCGGGGTTGTATTCTTAGCCATGTTGTTTTCCTTTCGG
>JAZNQU010000004.1:0-3353 GCA_045590315.1 Eubacteriales bacterium | reverse complement strand
TCGGGACACGCGTGTCAGGAGGAATTAAAGCTTCTGCATGCGCTTGTTAAGCCGAAGTTCTTTATGCCGATACACGGCGAGTGCAAGCATCTCTTAAAGCACCGCGAGCTTGCTCTTGAAATGGGAATGAAGCCTGACCAGATATTCGTGTCAGAGATCGGTAAGGTTTTAGAACTTACAAAAAACAGCGCAAAGTGGGGAACGAGTGTTCCTTGCGGACGCGTGCTTGTTGACGGACTCGGAGTTGGTGACGTTGGTAATATTGTACTTCGCGACAGACGTCATCTCTCGCAGGACGGTATCATCGTTGTCGTTGCTACCGTTGACGTTGAAATGGGAAGCATTATATCGGGACCCGACATCGTATCTCGCGGGTTCGTTTACGTCAGGGAAGCCGAGGAGCTTATGGATCAGCTTCGCGAGGTAGCGAAGGTAGCGATAGACGCGTGCATAGAAGAAGGATATGCCGATTGGAACGAGATAAAGAACACGGTCAAGGACAGTATGTCGAAGTTTATCTTCAACCGCACGAAGCGCAGACCTATGATTTTGCCGATAATAATGAACGTATAAAACAAAAAAGCAAACTCGAAAGAGTTTGCTTTTTTATGTTCGCAGCTTATTTACGGCTTTTTATAAAATCTACTGCCATTCTTATGTCGTTTAAAAGCACACCGTCCGCGCCGATGGACAGACATTTTTCAAGGCTCTCGGGACTTCCTTCCATGCTTTCAAGGGGGAGCTTTTCCCACGGCTCGCACTTTAAATTGCAAGCCATAATAAAGACTTCTGCACCGGGACATATTTCTTTAATATCACAAGGTGTAATTCTGTCAAGCCATTGTTCCCAAAGTCTGATAATACCCGCACCGTTTTTGTGAAATTCTGCTGCGTCCTCAGGAGTCGGCAAAAATGCCAGGATATTTTCAGACGGAAGTAAGGGGGCGAAGCATTTTAACATATCAAGCGATACCACTCCTACTATAAGCGGAAGGCCTGAGCCTACAACATATTTCGCAAATTCGCTGTCATACTGCGTTAGCTTTATATGTAATAAAATATTTGTTTTTTCCTTATATCCCGCCGCAAGCTCATCGAACGTCAGCAGAGTGAGACCTGCATTTTCCATCATTGTTTTCATTTCTTCATAAGTAACACTCGAAACGGTGGCTTCTTTTCCTGTCAGACGGCTCAGATCCTCGTCGTGGTAAATAACGTAAACTCCGTCCTTTGTCTTTCTTATATCACATTCAATCGCATCGGCACCGGCACGTGCAGATGCGATAAAACCTTCGAGTGAATTCTCTTTTCCGATATTTCCGCCGCGATGTGCAATAAGCTTCATATAGTTACTCCTTTACTTTTTATCAAACATTTTGTTTATGGACTTAAGCGTTTGTCTGACAAGTTCGTCTCCACCATAGTGACCAACTATACCGCTTGCAGCAAATGCACTGTAATGTCCGCCACGCTCTGCACGTTCGGTCGGGATGTAGCCCTCGATTCCGTTTGCAAGCTGGACAAGGAAAGTCTGCTCGGCATTACTGTTTGCTTTGATCTGATTTCCGTATTTAATAAACGGCTCAAATGGATTCGTTGCAATAGCGATATTCCCGAGCCTTATAACGTGTACTTCTGTATCAAGAGTTAACATTACTTCCTGTATTTCGGCACGCATAAGATCGCCAAGCGGTCCTGTCAGATTTCCTACGTCGTTGTAATCGACATCTCCCTCTTTGTTTTGGAGATATTCTTTTATAGTGCGTTTCGCATTCTTAATATCACTTGGGGTAACTCTTCTGACAGGCAGCTGCATCGTATGAACGGCATGCTCAAACACTGCTTCATTCTGCGCTTTGTCAAGTCCGTCTTCATATACGTCGATTATTTCTCTTGCGATACGTCTGCCCGTCTTTTTCATACCTGAAATATCGAACATCGACGGGTCGGCTTTCCTTTTTGGGGGATTACTTCGTATGATATTGGGATCGTTAAGGTCACTTTCAGGCTCTACCCATCGGATAAGATCGACAGGACATTGGTCGCCCGCAATAGAGCAAAGACCGAGCACGAATATATCTTCTCCGAAGTATTTGCGAAGCAGGACTTTGACCTCGCCCCAGAAGTCGGGAGAGATAAAGAGCCTGTGCTGAACGCATTGTGCAGGACACGCAAGGTTTGCAACAACACCTGTTACCTTGTTGTTTTTATCAAACATATAAAGAAGCTCAATTCCGGTGTCGCTGCCGCCTTCTATTTCTTCAAAGGTCACAGTATGAGTATCTCCCCACATTTTAGCAGAGCCGCCGCTGTATACAACACGCCTGCACATTCCGACAGGAGCACGTCCGAAAGCACTTGAAAATGCTCCTTCCGTTCTGTTTGACCAGGCTTCAAGCGTTACAGCGGTAAGTCGTTCTGAAAGCAGTTCAAAATACTCCTCTGACGTTATAACGTCATCTCGCTTGAGATTCACCTTTTCGATATACTTTTTGTCTTCGCCAAGCTCTCTCTCAAGCAAGTCGCGGTGAGTCATGAACATACCGTATTCTGCGGTTCTGTTGTATCTCGGATATGTAGGCGCGGTATGAGTGTGTATTGCCGCATATATGGTTTTGGCGGGATCAAGTCCGAGAGAGTTTCCTTTAAGGTTTTCTCTGACTGTTTCAACTAAATTGTAGGAAACTCCGTTAACGTCAATTGAAACAATCACTGCCTGGTCGCCGTCTGCTTCTATTGCAAGTGCAGTTGCCGTTATTGGCTTTTCTACATATTCGGAGATGCGTTCTGCAAACTGTCCTATAAGTGAAGCTTTTTTATCAGGCGTTATATCGATTTCCGCCCAGCCTATTTTAAGTTTTTCCATAAATTTATCCTTTATTATGCTTTTGTAAGCTTTATCAGATACGAACTGTAGGGCGCGAGCTTAAGTATTAGGGAGAAGCACTCGCACGTAAAGACTTCTTCTTTTACAAGCTCCATATCATGCTCTTCATCTAACAGGTAATACTGTGCTTTTATTTTGTCAATAAAGTCGGCAGAGTATATTTCTATTTTAACATCTTTTTCTTCTGCGCCCTCATCACGGTAGTTTGTAAGCATTATCGCCGACGCTTCCGGACTTTTTGCCGCGCATGCATAAAGCGCTTCGGTTTCTGTAACTACGTTAACATATTCGCCGAGTGCATAAAGCTCGCTGAACATTGCAAACGGGTAATATCCCTTAAGCGGAAGAAGTGTGTCGCTGTTAAACATTCCGTTCCATATTTTCTCGGGACGTGCATCGTAATACATAAGCATATCCACCGTGGGGTATGCCTGAAGCGCACACATTACTGCGGCACAGAAGGAGG
>JAZNQU010000003.1:0-8435 GCA_045590315.1 Eubacteriales bacterium | reverse complement strand
CCTCTGACTCGCTCGTATCCGTCACCGGCAAAGTAAAGACTCATCTTCTTTTCTTTCGCAAGCTCTGATGCCTCTCTCGCCAGCTCGTCGGGAAGCGTGAGCCTGTCTTCGCACAGACGCGTAAGCTTTTTACCATCGCTTATAAACAGCGCATTGTAAAGTCCGCATCTGCGTGCGTCGCTCACAGGTACGATAATACCCTTTAAGCTTGCAAGCTGTGTCGCATACGCTTCAAGCGTTGACACTCCGACGCAGGGTTTTGATCGTCCGAATGCAAGCCCCTTTATCAGCGACACTCCGATTCTCACACCCGTAAACGAGCCGGGACCCACCGTGCACGCGAAAAGGTCAATATCGTCAATCGCAGTCTCTGCGTGAGCAAGCACCGACTCTGCCATTGGCAGAAGCGTTTCGCTGTGAGTATTGGTCGTATTTATAAATGCTTCGGCGAGTCTTCTTTTGTCCTCACACAAAGCCACGCTTGCACAAAGCGCGCTTGAATCAATTGCAAGTATTTTCATTTTTCTCTACTCACTTCTCTCACGCTTATCTTGCGCGAGTTTTCGTCAAGCTTTTCTATATCCACGCGCAGATACCTTTCGGGTAGCGCAAACTCTATGTTCTCGCTCCACTCGCAAACTATCATGGCACCTCTTAAAAAATAGCTGTCAAAATCAATAGAGTCAAGGTCGTCTTCGCTTTCAACTCTGTACATATCGAAGTGGAAAAGCACGGGGCGTTTGCCGCCGACGGGATATATCTCGTTAACTATCGAGTACGTCGGGCTTGACACATGGGCGCCGGGAGCAAGGCTTTGCGCCATGCCGCGCACGAATGCCGTCTTACCTGCACCGAGTCCACCGTACATCGCTATGAAGTCTATTTTATTTTCAAGTGCCGTGCGTGCGATCTCGCCACCGAATTTTTCGGTCTCGTCGGGAGAACAAGTCAGCCTGCTGTACTCTGTCATTTTAAGCCTTTTCCTTGATTTTATATTGGCATACACATACAAATAGCCATACATTATTATAATATCATATTTTATACCCGAAGTCAAGAGAATACAAGGGATTTTATAGTATTTTTCGGGCGGCGTCTTGGTCATTGAAAAAGCGGAAGTTTTTTAAGATTTCCAACAATCTTACAAAGCAAAGAAAATATCTCAAAGTGCACAGACGGACCGTCGGGGACGCCGGTCCCTACAAATGCGAGAAGAAGGCGCCACCACCGTACGCCAACATCACTATGTATTTCTGGGCAGCGACCTCCTCGATGCTGTGCAAAAACAAACGATTTTATAAAACAGACATACGGGACACCGTAGGGACCGGCGTCCCCGACGGTCCGAAAAAACAATCGATTTGATAAACAAAATAAAATGTCTCAAAGTGCAACAAAACTTACCCCCGTCACGGCTTCTTTGCACCACCTCCTTCAAATAGCGAGGCTCATTGGCTCTTGACTTTCACACTCTGATATGTTATCATCGTTGAGAAGAATGCTGCCTCAAACGGCAAAACAAAGGACAGATAAAATATGCTCGGAACTATTTTTGATATAAAGGAATTTTCGGTCCACGACGGACCGGGTGTGCGCACAACCGTGTTTTTAAAGGGTTGTCCGCTAAGATGCAAATGGTGTCATAATCCGGAAGGGCTGAGCCCCCATCCGCAGATAATGGTTAAGGAAAGTCAGTGCGTTCACTGCGGCAGATGCTTCAATCCCTGTGCACACGAAACTTGCAAACCGTTCGGCAGATGCCTTTTCGCGTGTCCTATGGGACTTATATCACTCACAGGCAAGGAGATGGACTCGGCTGACGTTGCCGCAAAGGTGCTGCGCGGCAAGGACTTTATGCGTATGTCATCAGGCGGTGTTACGATATCGGGCGGCGAGCCGCTTATGCAGAGTGAGTTTACAGTGGATTTACTCAAGCGCCTGAGTGAATTACACCGCGCCGTTCAGACAAGCGGCTTTGCCGAAAACAAGGTTTTTGAAAGCGTTATTTCAAATGCCGACTACATAATGATGGATTTAAAGCTTGCTGATCCGGCTCTTCACAAAGAGTATACGGGAGTTGACAACGCCCTCATACTTGAAAACGCAAAAATACTAAAAAACAGCGGCAAAAAGCACGTTTTCCGTGTGCCGCTCATACCCGACATCACCGACACAGAAGAAAACCTGCGCGCTATAAGCGAGATTGCAGGTGACAGCGAGGTCGAGCTTCTTCCCTACAACGTAATGGCCGGGGCAAAATACAAAAGCGTCGGGCTCAAATACCCCCTTGACGGTCACAAAAGTGAAAACAACAAGGTCGATTTGTCGATATTCAAAAGCGGCAGGCTTTTATAAGTCTTCTCAGGTCAACCTCAAGCAGAACGCCTGTAAAATAAAATACAATAAAATATGTTGACAAATGCGAAATAATGTGGTATCATTTGGTTAAATATGATAGAGGCGCGTTGTGTAATCAGTAGCAAAAGCCTATGGGTCAGGTGCAAGATCTACGACTTTCGTGAAAGGTGCAGACGCCGAAGAGGGATACGGCACACATCCATTCTGGTCGGACAAAATAAGATTTGTCAGACTGTCGCTTTCGCGGAGAGCTATCTGATTTATAAGTGACAACCGTGTATATTTTTATTTAACGCGGATATTTATAAACCGGGCAGTCATCTGTGATGGCTGCTCTATTTATGTTATTTAAAAATCACAAAAGGAGTGCGGATGGTCCGCGAGTATTAAAATGAAAAAGACTGTATTTAAGGGTATTGCAACAGCGCTCGTTACACCGCTTGATGAAAACGGTATAAATTACGAGCAGTTTGGCAGACTTATCGACTGGCAGATTGACGAGGGTGTAAACGCTCTTGTCGTATGCGGCACTACGGGTGAGGCTTCAACTCTTACAGACGAGGAACACAGAAGCGCAATAAGCTACGCTGTCAAAAGAGCTGCCGGCAGAGTGCCTGTTATTGCAGGTACGGGAAGTAACGACACCGACTACGCGCTTGAGTTATCGGCTCACGCAGTCAGCGCAGGTGCAGATGCTCTGCTCGTTGTTACTCCTTACTATAACAAGGCTACGCAAAAAGGTCTCTATCAGATGTTTACAAAGATAGCAGACTCGTCCACAAAGCCCATAATTCTTTACAACGTTCCCTCAAGAACGGGTGTTAATATCGAGCCGAAAACATACGAGGCTCTTGCAGAACACGACAATATCGTAGGTATCAAGGAAGCTAACGGCAACATTTCAAAAATTGTTGAGACTATGGCGCGCGTACGCGGCAAGCTCGATCTTTATTCGGGAAACGATGACCAGATTGTACCCCTTATGGCTCTCGGCGGTGTCGGTGCCATCTCGGTTCTTTCAAACGTTCTTCCCCGTGAAAGCGTTATGATCACCGACAGCTTCTTTGCCGGCGACATTCAGAAGAGTGCCGAGCTTCAGTGCAGATACCACGACCTTATAGACGCGCTTTTCTGCGAAGTCAACCCCATTCCCGTAAAGGCGGCTATGGCGGCTCTCGGCTTCTGCGACAACTACTTAAGACTTCCTCTTACTCCTATGGAAAAGGAAAACGAAGAAAAGCTTCTTGCTATCATGAAAAAGCATGGCGCCAAGGGTATTGCTAAATAATATTCGGAGCTTCATTCTGAAAGGATAACACTGATGAAAGTAATCATAAACGGTGCAGCAGGCTTTATGGGCCGTGAGCTTACAAAAATAGTTGAAGAAAGCTCTCACGAGATCGCCGCGCTTATAGACATAAACGGCGGCGAAAATATGCTTAAAAACATTGCTGAATTCAAGGGAGATGCCGACATTATCATAGATTTTTCTCATCACAGCAGCACTATAGAGCTTATCGACGCTGCCGAAAAGCTCGGTCTTCCCCTTGTTCTTGCAACTACAGGTCAGACACCTGAGGAGCTTGAATATATAAAAAGCCACACGGACAAAATTCCGCTTTTTTTCAGCGCAAATATGTCTCTTGGAGTTGCTATGCTCGTAAAGCTCTCGCGCGAATGTGCAAAAATGTTCCCCTGTGCGGATATTGAGATTGTGGAAAAGCATCACAACCGCAAGCTTGACGCACCCAGCGGCACAGCTCTTATGCTTGCGCGCGCTATAAGCGAAGAGAGAGAGAATACGAAATTTGTGTACGGCAGAGCAGGCCAGGCAAAGCGCGAGCCGGGTGAAATAGGCATTCACGCATTAAGGCTCGGTGACACGGTCGGCGAACACGAAATAATCATAGACACCGGAAGCGAAACGCTTTCGCTTAAACATACTGCAAATTCCCGCGCACTTTTCGCGCGCGGTGCGCTTGAAGCCGCGGCGTTTATTGTTGCAAAAACTCCGGGCAGCTACTCAATGACAGAGCTTATTGACAGTATCTGATATGAAACTTAACTTTACAAAGATGCACGGCATCGGCAACGATTACCTCTTTTTCAACTGTCTTGAAAACAAGCTTGACAATCCGCACGAGGTGTCGGTAAAGCTTTCAGACAGGCACACAGGTGTAGGCTCGGACGGTATCGTGCTTATAGAAAAAAGCAATTTTGCCGACGCGAAAATGCGCATTTTCAATGCTGACGGCAGCGAAGGGAAAATGTGCGGCAACGCTATCAGATGCGTTGGTAAATACCTCTTTGAAAGAGGTATTGTAAAGAAGTTTATGCTCGATATTGAAACTCTCTCGGGCATACGTCACTTGTGGCTCAATATTCAAAAAAATAAAGTCCGCTCGGTGCGCTCAAGTATGGGCAAAGCTGATTTTTCACCCGAAGCGGTCGGACTGTCGTCAGAAAAAGAGTATATTGACCGCGAGGTTATGCTTTCAGGCAACGCTTACAATATAACAGCCGTCTCCATTGGTAACCCCCACGCTGTTATTTTTGTTGACGATACGGACAAAATAGATATAGAAAAAGTCGGCAAGGCTCTTGAGTCTTCTCCTCTCTTTTCAGACGGAGTAAACACAGAATTTGTGCAGATTCTGTCGCAAAACAGACTTAAAATGCGCGTTTGGGAACGCGGAAGCGGCGAAACACGCGCCTGCGGAACGGGTGCTTGCGCTGCGGTGGCAGTATCGGCAAGACTTGGACTTATTGATACGAATACTCCCATAACCGTTGAACTTGACGGCGGGGACTTGTCGATAGAGTGTACAAAAAATTTTGATATGTATATGACAGGTAACGCCGAATATGTCTGCGACGTTACAATAGAAGATTTCATACTGTAAAAAGGAGAAAAAACAATGCTCCACACAAATCTTACAATTAACGAAAAAGGGCATCTCGCACTCGGCGGTGTTGACACGGTGGAAATGGCAGAAAAATACGCAACGCCTCTCTACCTTATCGACGAAAACCGTGTCCGCGAAAAAATGCACACATATACAGAGGCAATGGGAAAATACTTCCCCACAGGCTCAAGGCCGCTTTTTGCCTCAAAATCGCTCTGCTTTAAAAAGATATACAGCGTTGCAGCAGATATGGGAATGGGTATAGACCTCGTTTCCCCGGGTGAACTTTACACGGCAAAAGCCGCAGGTTTTCCCCTTGAAAACGCTTACTTTCACGGCAATAACAAGACTGACGAAGATATCGCTTTTGCAATAGACTCGGGGCTCGGGTACTTTGTCGCAGATAATATCGAGGAGCTTGATGCTATAAACAGAATTGCCGGCGAAAAGGGAGTGCACCAGAAGATACTGATGCGTCTCACCCCCGGTATCGACCCCCATACTCACGCAGCTATTACTACCGGTAAAGTCGACTCAAAATTCGGCACTGCAATAGAGACCGGACAGGCTATAGAGCTTGTAAAATATGCTCTGAGTCTTGAAAATATCGAGCTTGAAGGCTTCCATTGCCACATCGGCTCGCAGTGCTTTGAAATCAAGCCCTTCTGCGACGCGGCAGACATTATGATAATGTTTATGGCGCGAGTACGCGACGAGCTTGGAAAAAACACGACCACTCTCAATCTTGGCGGCGGATTCGGCGTAAGATACACCGAAGACGATCCTCATATCAACATTGACGAGTCGATAAGACTTATAGCAAAGCATATAGATACCACCTGCAAGCGATTTGAGTTTGCACCTCCCCGTGTCCTTATGGAACCGGGAAGAAGCATAGTTGCAGATGCAGGTGTTACACTCTACTCTGTCGGAAGCGTTAAAACGATAACCGGTTATAAAAGCTACGTGTCGGTAGACGGCGGTATGACAGATAACCCGAGATATGCGCTTTATCAGTCAAAATACACGGTTTTAAACGCAAGCCGAGCGGCAGAAGAGCCTGACTTTGTTGCAACTATCGGCGGCAGATGCTGTGAAAGCGGCGACCTTATCGGTGAGGGCGTGAATATAAAGAAGCCCGTACGCGGAGAAAAGCTTGCAGTCCTTGTAACAGGCGCGTACAATTATTCGATGGCATCAAACTATAACCGCATTCCCCGTCCGGCGCTCGTAATGATAAAGGACGGCGTTGATACTCTTGCAGTTCGCCGTGAAAGCTACGAGGATCTTATAAGAAACGACCTTTGATAAAATTGACCGTCTGCAGAATATGCAGACGGTTTTGTTATTTTACAATTATAAAGTTGACTTTTTTTCACACGCGTGATAATATTTAAATATATAAATATACTACCCGGTGAACGTATGAAAAAAGAAAATAAATTGAAATCACTTACAGACTCAATAAAAAAGGATAAGGTTGCTTTTGCCGTATATGCCGTTATACGTCTTATGGTAATACTCGTGCTTGTAAGAAGTATACTGCTTGGAGAGTGGGAAAGCGTGTTCGTTTGCTTACTTACGCTTTTTTTGCTTTTGCTTCCTGCATTCGTTGAAAAAAAGTTCAGTATACAGCTTCCGACAGGACTTGAAATCACTGCGTTCGTGTTCGTTTTCTGCGCAGAGATACTCGGCGAGCTCGGCGCATACTACGTAAAATTCCCTTTCTGGGATACGGCACTTCATACCACCAGCGGCTTCATCTTTGCCGCCTTCGGCTTCTGCTTACTTGATCTTTTAAACCGTAGTAAAAAGGTAAACTTTACTCCCATTACACTTGCGCTTGTGGCATTCTGCTTTTCGATGACGATAGGTGTGCTCTGGGAATTCTTTGAGTTCGGAGCAGACTTTTTTGTAAATACCGATATGCAAAAGGACACGATAGTCAACAGTATTTATACCGTAACACTTGATGAAAGCCTGCAAAACAAGGCTGTTGCAGCAACCGATATAGTACGGACAACAATAGAACACGCAGACGGAAGTGTAACCGTTATACCGGACGGATACTTGGATATAGGCATATTTGACACAATGAAAGACCTCTTTGTCAACTTTATCGGTGCCGTTGTATTCTGTGCATTTGGATATATATACATCACTCAGCGCGGCAAGCGCGCGACTCGAAAAATTGTTGAAGAATTTGTACCTAAAGTAAAAATGCCCGAAGAAGGCAGCTATGACACTATTTTGGAGGCTTCAGACTCCGATGAATAAAAACATTGAGCTTGCAAAAAAAATTGCTTATGAAGTAAGCCTTAAGGGTGGCAGATGCTACTATGTGGGCGGCTGTGTGCGCGACAAGCTTATGGGCCTTGATTTTGACGACATCGACGTAGAGGTACATGGTATCACCGCTGATGCGCTTGATAATATTCTCTCGTCACTCGGTCACAAACGCGAAATGGGTGCAAGCTTTGGCATATGGGGACTTGATGGCTATGACATTGACATAGCAATGCCCCGTCTTGAAGAAGCTACAGGTCACGGTCACCGCGACTTCAAAACCTATACCGACCCACATCTTGGCACAGAAAAAGCGGCAGCGCGGCGCGACTTTACAATGAACTCGATTATGGAAGACGTGCTCACGCATGAGCTTGTCGACCACTACGGCGGACTTGACGACATAAAGAACAAGATCATACGCCACGTTAACGACAAAAGCTTTGCCGAGGACCCGCTCCGCGTGCTCCGTGCAGCCGGATTTGCATCAAGATTCGGTTTTACGGTGGATGATGAAACAACAGAATTATGCAGCAGGATGACGCTTGACACACTTTCGCGCGAGCGCGTTTTCGCAGAGCTTGCAAAAGCACTCACAAAAGGGCAAAAACCATCGGTATTCTTTGATTTTCTGAGAAAATGTGGTCAGCTCAGCGTGTGGTTTCCCGAAATAGAAGCTCTTATCGGTATCGAGCAAAGCGAGGTCTATCACTCAGAAGGTGACGTATACAATCACACCATGCTCGTGCTTGACAATGCGGCAAAATACAGACACGAAGCAAAAAATCCCCTCTATTTTATGTTATCTGCCCTTTGCCACCATTTAGGAAAAGCGCTAACCACTTCTGTGATCGACGGAAAAATCCGCGCATTCAACCACGAAAT
>JAZNQU010000002.1:0-4750 GCA_045590315.1 Eubacteriales bacterium | reverse complement strand
CAGGTAATCAAGAGCATTACGATTGTTGACTGAAAACAGAGCCGATTCCATAAAGGAGTCGGCTTTTATTGTTAAAAAACGGCTGATACTTGATATTTTTAGCAAATATCCATTGCATATAATAAAAACTTGTGGTATAATTATAACAATTATCTTATGTCTTGTGGAAAGGTGCGCTTGTATAATGATAAATAAGCCCTTTAGTCTGATATTTCCCGATCCCGAAAATATTCGTGGTGAAATCGTTGATATATCAAAAGACACGGTAGAAGCAATTGAACTTGACTACCTTATAAACTTGAAAAACAGCACTTTAAGCGAATATTTCACTTCAGACTCCGATACCATCAGATACCGTCAGAATACAGTCAGGGATATGCTTGACAATCCCGAACTTTCCAAATTACTGCTTGATATGCTCCCGATGTTATCCGATATATCTGAACTCAGACGCATCCAAGGAGAAATGGGCGTGTCCGAGAACTATCTTTACAGCATAACTGAAATAGAATTATACATAGAATGTGTAGAGAAATTAAAATCTGACTTTTTGCCCGTTTCCGATAGAGTAAAGAGCGAAGCCTTTACAGCGATGGCAGACGCCGTTCGCGAGCTTGCAGAAAGTGATTACTATAAAGACCTCAACCGCAAGCTTAATGAGCTCACATCAAAGGTGCACGAAGTAAAAAGCATTGCTATAGGGATAAACCTTGATAATGAGTTAAGGCCGACCGATGCCGGAGTGATCAGTTTGAATCCCGAAAGATTCAAATCGGGAACTGTGATAGATAAAATTCTCAGGCTCGATTTTAAAGACGACGATTATACTTGCATAGCTCCGCTTGTTCCTTTTTTAAAAAGCCAAAACGACAACCAGAAGATAGCACTTACCCATGCTTTGAATAACGCTCTTTCGGATATATTCAAATCATCGGTGAAGTCATGGCGTAATATCGTACGCACATATGTGCTTGATAACACAGACTTTCTTTTGCGCATTATCCCTGAAATCGAATTTCTCGTTAAGAGCGTAAAGCTCTTAAACGCGCTGAAGGATCGCGGACTTGTTCTCACTTACCCCGAAATTTATCCGCTTCAAGACAAAAAATGCGAGCTTTACGGGCTGTATAATCCCTGTGTTGCAATAAAGGTCGATGCACCGATGGTAAAAAACGACCTTGTCTTTGACGACGATGGTATGATATACATACTCACAGGACCTAACCGCGGCGGCAAGTCGGTTATAACCTGTGCGCTTGGTCTCATACAGTGTATGGCTCAGCTCGGACTCCCCGTCACAGCTGACAGCGCAAAAATAAGCCCTGTAAGTTCAATATATACTCATTTCCCAACAGAAGCTGAGGACACAATAGACAAAGGAAGACTTGGAGAAGAATGTGAGCGACTAAACGCGATATTCGATAAAGTTAACGAATATTCGCTTGTTTTGCTTGATGAATCTCTTTCGTCAACAGGTTCTTACGAGGCTTCTTATATAGCTTCTGAAGTTATATCCGGTTTTTCGCTTGTTAAATGCAAGTGCCTGTTTTCAACGCACTTACACGAGCTTTCTTCAAAAGTTTCAGAGATAAACGAAACAGCCAAAAACGAGGGCGGCGTTTTAGTAGACACTCTCGTAGCAGGAATAAAGGGAAGTGAGCGTAGTTTTGAAATAGTACGCGCAAAGCCCGACGGAAAATCATACGCCAGGGATATAGCCGAAAAATACGGACTTTCATCAGAACTTATACGCAATAAGATAGATAAAAAATCTAACTAATAAGGAGAATAAAACAATGGATAAGCTTCTTTCAATACTTGAAGATGACAGCACTCTTACAAACGAACAGCTTGCAACAATGCTTGACAAAGAAGTCGGCGACATAAAAAAGGCAATAACTGCATACGAAAAAGACGGTGTTATCCTTGGTTACAAAACCATTATCGACTGGGATAAAACCGACAGAGAATACGTAAGCGCGCTTATAGAACTTAAGGTTACACCTCAATGCGACGGCGGATTTGATAAAATAGCGGAAAAGATTTATAACTATCCTGAAGTACAGTCGCTGTATCTTATGTCCGGAGGATTTGACCTTGCGCTCCTTATCGAGGGCAAAACACTTAAAGAGGTTGCGACCTTCGTTGCAAGAAAGCTTGCTCCTCTTAACAACATTACAGCAACAGCAACACATTTCGTGCTTAAAAAATACAAGGATAAAGGCGTAATATACGATAAGCCTCAAAAAGACGAGAGAGGTATGTTCTCAATATGATAGACCAAAGTATACTCATACCAAAGCGCATCTCGGAGATAAAGCCCTCCGGAATACGAAAATTTTTCGACATGCTCAATGATATGGAAGACGTTATATCACTCACTGTCGGAGAGCCCGACTTCGTAACTCCTCAACATATCAGAGATGCAGCTATAACAAGCCTTGAAGCAGGAAAAACTTATTACACGGGCAACAGTGGTATGCCGGCTTTACGTGAAGCAATCGCCGAATACCTTGAACGCCGATTTGCTCTTGAATATTCACCTAAAGATGAAGTGATAGTTACAGTCGGTGGAAGTGAAGCGATTGATTTGGCTGTCAGAGCTATAGTTGATACTGATGACGAAGTTATAATCCCGGTGCCGTCGTTTGTATGCTACGGCCCTATCGTCGAGCTTGCCCACGGTAAGCCGGTGTTCGTTGAAACCAAAGAGGAAGACAACTTTAAATTAACGCCTGAGGCTTTAGCTGCGGCAATAACCCCAAAAACAAAGATGATTGTCATTCCTTTTCCGAACAACCCGACAGGCGCAATCCTGACAAAAAGTGAGCTTGAATCGCTTGCAAAAGTTATAGAAAAAACAAACGCAGTTGTTTTGTCTGACGAAATATACGCAGAGCTTACATACGGATTAAAACACACCTCTGTTGCTTCAATACCTTCAATGAAAGACAGAACTATAGTAGTAAGCGGTTTTTCAAAGGCATATGCAATGACCGGCTGGCGTCTTGGGTATCTTGCAGGTCCGCGCGAGCTTGTCAGACAGATGCTCAAAATCCATCAGTATGCAATAATGTGCGCACCGACAACAAGCCAGTTCGCCGCTATTGAAGCGATGAAAAACGGAGATACTGATATAGCTGAAATGGCAGAAGAATACGATCGCAGAAGAAAGTATCTCGTAAACGGACTTAACCGTATCGGACTTCATTGTTTCGAGCCCGAGGGAGCATTCTATGCTTTCCCAAACGTAGGCAAATCCGGTCTTACAAGCGAAGAATTTGCCGAAAAGCTTCTTCACACCAAAAAGGTCGCTATAGTTCCCGGTACTGCATTCGGAGAGTGCGGAGAGGGCTTTGCGAGAATATCATACGCGTACTCCGTAAAACACATTTCTTCAGCGCTTGAGCGTATGGAAGAATTTTTAGACGAACTTAAAAGCGGAAAAATACACTAAACAGAAAGGCAGAAACGTATGCCAAACAAACCCGAGCTTTTGTCACCTGCAGGCAACTTTGAAAAAATGAAGAGCGCCATATTGTATGGTGCTGACGCGGTGTATCTTGCAGGTAGCGACTTCGGTATGCGCGCAGCTGCCGATAATTTTACAAATGATGAATTAAAAGAAGCAATTAAATACGCACACGACAGAGGAGTACGCGTGTATATAACTCTTAACACGATGCCGCACCCCGATGAATATGAAAGTTTGCGTGAATATTTAAGCTTCTTATCCATAACTCCGCCCGATGCCGTGATTTGCGTCGATTTAGGCGTTATTGCACTCGTCAGAGAATACTTGCCCGATACAGAACTTCACATCTCAACACAGGCAAGTGTTGTTAGCGCCGAAGCCGCAATACAGTGGATGAAGCTTGGTGCCAAGAGAGTGGTTTTGGCTCGTGAGCTTACCTTTGATGAAATACTCAAAATCAGAGCGAAAATCCCCGATAAGCTTGAACTCGAAGCCTTTATACACGGCTCAATGTGCATTTCCTACAGCGGAAGATGCTTACTTTCACAGCATTTCACGAACAGAGACGCAAACAGAGGCAGATGCGCTCAGCCATGCCGCTGGAACTTTGAAGTTTATGAGGAAAAACGTCCCGACGACGTTCTGCCGCTTGAACAGGACAAAAACGGAACGTTTATTATGAGTTCAAAGGATATGTGTATGATAGAGCATATCCCTGAGCTTGTAAAATCAGGTATAACAAGCTTCAAGATCGAGGGTAGAATGAAGAGTGCCTACTACACGGCAGTCGTCACCAATACCTACAGAATGGCAATAGACGCGTATCTTCGCGACCCCGACGGATACAAGTTTGACCCCCTGTGGTCAAAAGAACTTGACAGTGTAAGCCACCGGGAGTACGCAACAGGCTTCTATTTTGACCGCCCACTCGATGATGCAAAAACCTGCACTACTCCTGGATATTTGCGCGAGAAAGCTTACCTTGCTATCGCCGAAAGTTATGACTTTGACACAAGTCTTGCACTCTTTATTCAGCGTAACAAAGCAGTGCTCGGTGAGAATGCCGAGATAATATCCCCCGGCAAATGCGGACAGCCGCTTAATCTTAGCGAAATGTTTGATGAGAACATGACGCCCATCGAAAGCGCGCCGCATCCGTTTATGAAATTCTATGTAAAAGTCCCGTTTGAAGTAAAACCCGGAGATATAATGCGCTCAGGAGACTGACAGGAGAAACATAATGATAGAAATGCTGAAATCAATTCTGCTCGGAAT
>JAZNQU010000001.1:0-8969 GCA_045590315.1 Eubacteriales bacterium | reverse complement strand
GCAAGAGAAGCGGCAAAGCGTGCAAGAGAGCTTGCAAGAAACAGTGCGGGACCTGCAGGAGGGGGAAGACCTGATAAGCTTGCTGACTGCCACGAAAAGAGAAAAGAATTAACTGAGCTTTATCTTGTCGAGGGAGACTCGGCGGGCGGTACTGCAAAAACAGGCAGAGACAGCCATTATCAGGCAATCTTACCACTCAGAGGTAAGGTTCTGAACGTTGAAAAAACAAGACTTGACAAGGTTTATTCAAACCAGTCACTTATTCCGATAATACAGGCGCTTGGCTGCGGTATCGGCGAAGATTTTGACGTTGAAAAGTTAAGATACGGAAAAATCATTATAATGGCCGATGCGGACGTTGACGGTTCACATATCAGAATACTTTTACTCACTTTCTTCTTCAGATATATGAGAGAGCTTATAGACAGAGGTCATATTTATCTTGCACAGCCGCCTCTTTATAAGATAGAGAAGGGTAAGCAAATACGATACGCCTTCAGCGACGAGGAAAGAGATCAGATAATAGAGGAATTAGGCGGAAACATCAAGGCTGACAGATATAAAGGTCTTGGTGAAATGAACTCTGAACAGCTCTGGGAAACAACAATGGACCCCGAAACGCGTACGATACTCAAGGTTACCGTTGAAGATGCGATGGAATGTGACAAAACCTTCTCGCTTCTTATGGGTGACAAGGTTGAACCCAGACGTGAATTTATTGAAGCAAACGCGAAATATGTAACCAACCTTGATATATAATGTCGAAAAGTTTTCAACATTGTTATTAACACTGTTGAAAAGTCTGTGGAAAACGTATTTTAATAAATATGTTTTTCCTGTAAATGACACAAAATACAGGTTGAAAAATTTATCTGCATCCTGTTGAAAAAACAGAATTGCTTGTTTAAAAACTGACAGATCAGGAGAAAAGATGTGGAAAAGAGAAATATGAACTACGAGTTTCCAAATCAGAAAATCGTAGATATTGAAATTGACAGAGAAGTTAAAAAATCATTTATCGATTATTCGATGAGTGTTATAATGTCGCGTGCGCTTCCCGACGTAAGAGACGGTCTTAAGCCTGTTCACAGACGTATTCTTTACGCTATGTACGAGGACCATCTTACCTACGACAAGCCGTTTAGAAAGTCGGCAACGACAGTCGGTAACGTGCTCGGTAGATACCATCCTCACGGTGACACGGCTGTATACGATACAATGGTAAGACTTGCCCAGCCCTTCTCTATGAGATATATTCTCGTACAAGGTCAGGGTAACTTCGGCAGCATTGACGGTGACGGAGCTGCTGCATACCGTTATACAGAAGCAAGAATGGCTCGTCTTGCCGATTCTCTGCTTGTTGATATTGAAAAGGATATTGTAGACTTTGTACCGAACTTTGATAATAGCAGACAGGAGCCCGCGGTGCTTCCTGCAAGATTTCCGAATCTTCTTGTAAACGGTTCGGTTGGTATTGCTGTAGGTATGGCTACAAATATCCCGCCTCATAATCTCGGCGAGGTAATTGACGGTACTATATTCCTTATGGAAAACCCCGACTGCAGTGTCAGCGAGATAATGCAGTATATAAAGGGTCCCGATTTCCCGACTGCGGCGACAATTTACGGAACTTCGGGAATAATAGAAGCTTATACGACGGGCCGCGGCAGAATAACTGTACGCGCAAAGGCTGAGATAGATGAAGATAACTACAGAATAATCGTGTCTGAAATACCTTATCAGGTAAACAAGAGTACACTTGTAGGTTCTATATACGATCTTATCAAGGAAAAGCGTATTGAAGGACTTATGGAAGTGCGCGATGAATCGGGCAGAGATGGTATGAGAATAGTTCTTGAGTACCGTCATGACGCAAATGCACAGGTTATACTTAACAAACTTTATAAGTACACTCAGCTGCAGGACACATTTGCGGCGAATATGGTAGCGCTTGTTGATAACGTACCGAAGGTTCTCGGAATCAAGCCTATACTTGAAGCTTATATAAAGCATCAGGAAGAGGTTATAACCAGAAGAACGAAATTCGATCTTAAGAAAGCGCGTCACGAGCTTCACATAAACGAGGGCTACAGCCGCGCGATTGACCATATTGATGAAATTATTGCAACTATCAGAGCAAGTGAATCGGTAGCGGATGCCAAGGTAAACCTTGTCAATACGTTTGAGTTTTCCGAAATTCAGGCTCAGGCTATAGTTGAAATGACTCTCGGACGTCTTTCAGGTCTTGAAAGACAGAAGATAAACGACAGAATAGCACAGCTTACAGAGAAAATAAATGAGCTTGAGGCAATTCTTGCTGATGAAAACAAGGTAAAAGAGGTTATCAAGGAAGAGCTTCTTCAGATCAAGGACAGATTCTCAGACGAGCGACGTACAGATATAGTTGAAGCAGAGGACGATATTGATATCGAAGACCTTATTGAACGTCATACCTGTGTTATCACGATGACAAATTCGGGATACATCAAGCGTCAGCGTTCAGACGTATACTCTGCGCAGAGACGTGGTGGTAAGGGAATAATCGGTATGACAACGAAGGAAGAAGACTTCGTTGAAAAGGTAATTGCCTGCGACAGCCACTCGTTCCTTCTTATATTTACGAGCAACGGTAAGGTGCATATGCGTAAGGCATACAGAATACCCGAAGCGAGCAGAACGGCAAAGGGAACGAATATTGTTAATATACTCGAGCTTGAGGATAATGAAAAGATAACGTCTATCATATCTGTCGGCGGATTCTTTGAAAACGAGTATCTTACAATGATAACGAAGATGGGCGTTATAAAGAGAACGAATCTGTCAGCCTTTGAATATCAGAGACGTGGCGGTAAGATAGCCATTGACCTTGACGAGGGTGACGAGCTTCTCTATGTAAAGCACACTGACGGTAACAGAAATATTGTGCTTGCAACTCATGACGGTATGGCAGTAAGATTTGATGAAAATGACGTACGTGTTATGGGAAGAACTGCACGCGGTGTAAGAGGTATAAGACTTTCAGAGGGAGACTTTGTTGCAGGTGTAACGCTTGTTGAAGATAATAAGACTCTTATCACTATTACTGAAAACGGCTTTGGAAAGAAGTGTGACTTTGATAATTACACCTGCCACAACAGAGGCGGTAAGGGTGTAACGTGTCATAACATTACCGAAAAGACCGGTAAGCTTACCGGAATTATGGCAGTAGACGATAATGATGACCTTCTTATGATAACCAACGAGGGTACGATGATAAGAATCCCTGTAGAGGGCATTCCGGTTTACAGCAGAACGGCAAGCGGCGTTATAGTTATGAGACTTGATGACGGTGCCAAGGTCGTAAACTTCACAAAGGTTTCAAAAGAAGAAGAGGAGGACGCAGAAGCAGAACGGTCGGCAGAAGAAAATCGTGACGGCGAAAATGTTGGAGAAATATCAGAATGAAAAAAAGAATTGTTCCTATAATACTTGCAATAGCTCTCGCTTTTTCGCTCGTGTCATGCTCGGGCGCTGACAATGAGGCGCTTATGGGCGAACTCCCCGGTCTTATACACGAGGGAAGGGCACTTCTTGATATCGTGTACGGTAAGGGGCTGATGACAGACCCTGACAGAGCGGAATCTATAAGAGAGGGATACGTTTGTGTATCAGAAAACGCGCCGTATCAGTCGGTAGATGAGCTGAAGGCGGCTTTTGCAAAGGTTTTCTCCAAGGGATATGAAACTGTACTTTATATGACGGCACTTAATAATATAACCTACGAGGGCGGAGATATATCTCCGAGGTATCTTGAATCAAAAGGGGGGCTTCTTTTCGCTGACAGCTCGTACGAATCTCAGATACTCGAAAGAGAGCCGTTATATGACAGTATAAAAATTATCAAGTCAAACAGATTTATGGCAGAGATAGAAATTACGATGATCTATAAAGACGGCAGAGAAGAGGCTGAAACGTTTGTCGTTGTTAATGAAGACGGAAAGTGGAAGCTTGACTCATCCGTGCTCTGATAATTGTAAACAGAAAGGTAATAAAACAAATGGCAAAGGAAAAGAAGCAGGCTGCTTCAAAGGTTGAAACACTTGATGCAGCGGGCAAGAAAAAAGCTCTTGAAAGCGCCATCTCTCAGATAGAAAAGGATTTCGGAGAGGGTGCAATTATGAGAATGGGAAGCGCGGCGATGGACGTCAAAACAGTTCCCACAGGCTCTCTTACACTTGACCTTGCTCTCGGCGTAGGAGGAATTCCGCGCGGAAGAATTATAGAAATATTCGGCCCCGAATCCTCGGGTAAAACAACCGTTGCTCTTCATATGGTTGCAGAGGTGCAGAAGACGGGCGGAGAAGCGGCGTATATTGACGCCGAGCACGCACTTGACCCCATTTATGCAAGAAATATAGGCGTTGATATTGACAATTTACTTGTCAGCCAGCCCGGAAGCGGCGAGGACGCACTTGAGATTGCCGAAAAGCTCGTGCTTTCAGGCGCGATTGATATTATAGTAGTTGACTCTGTTGCGGCACTTGTTACACAGGCTGAAATAGACGGCGATATGGGCTCTTCCCACGTTGGTCAGCAGGCAAGACTTATGTCTCAGGCAATGAGAAAGCTTGCCGGAATCGTGTCAAAGTCAAACTGCATAATAATATTTATCAACCAGCTTCGCGAAAAGATCGGCGTTATGTACGGTAACCCCGAAACTACCACGGGCGGACGCGCGCTCAAGTTCTATACTTCTGTAAGAATTGACATAAGAAAGACCGACGTTATCAAAAACGGTACCGAAATAATCGGAAGCCGAGTTAAGTGCAAGGTTGTTAAGAACAAGGTTGCTGCACCCTTTAAAACGGCTGAATTTGATATAATTTACGGCAAGGGCGTTTCCAAAACAGGCGAAGTTGTAGACGTCGGCTGCGAGCTTGGCATTATTGCAAAAAGCGGTTCGTGGTTCTCGTATGAGGGCGAGCGAATCGGCCAGGGACGCGAAAACGTAAAGAAATACTTTGAAGGCAATCCCGACAAGCTTGCAGTTGTGGAAAAGGCTATAAAGGATAAGATGAGCCAGACGGAAGTTGTTGGAGAGCAGTCCTTCGGCGGCGCAGACAGCGACGATGATTTCGATATAAAGTTACTTGAAGCAACTGAAGATATCGAATAATTTCGTACATATGAAAGAACTTGATATTAAACTTGAGGGTATTTACAAGGAGTCTGACTCGTTTAAAAGAGCACGCGAAAAGGCTATGGTATATCTGTCGTATTCAGATCATACCGTAAAATCGATGTATAAAAAGCTGAGTGAAAACGGCTTTGAAAACGACGATATAGATGAAGTGGTGTCTTACCTTGTAGAGAGGGGTTATATCAACGAAAAAGACTATTTTGAAAGATTTTGCAGACACTGTGCTCAAAAAATGGGATACGGCAGGCGCCGTATCGAAATGATGGCTTTACAAAAGGGCTTTTCAAAGAAAACTTTTGGTGAAAACGCTGATGAAGTATTTGGAGAAATCGATTTTCTCTCAATATGCGAAAAACAGCTTGAAAAGTCCGGCATATCGGATTTTTCCGATAAAAAAGTGAGAGATAAAACGATAGCTTCTCTTATCAGGCGCGGTTTTTCGCTTTCTGAAATAAAAGAAGCAATGAAAAATATCTTAAAAGCCGAATAAATACCCTATTTACTCTGAAAGGAATGGTTATAATTGAATAATGGGGCAAACTCGCCTGTAAAGGTTGGTTTTGTATCCCTCGGATGTCCGAAAAATCAGCTTGATACCGAAGTAATGCTCAAAGAGCTTTACGATGATGGCTTTGAAATAGTATCAGAGGAAACCGAGGCTGATATTATTATTATCAACACCTGTGCTTTTATTGAAAGTGCAAAAAAAGAAGCAATAGACAATATAATTGATATAGGATGGCTCAAAAAGAATCACACGCTTAAAGGAATAGTCGTTACAGGCTGTCTTGCAGAGCGTTACAGAGATGAAATATTTAAAGAGCTTCCCGAGGTTGACGCAGTTTTGGGTGTCGGCTCGATACATTCTATATGTCAGGCTGTAAAGTCTGTGGCAGACGGAAAGCGCTTCAGCGAATACGGTGACAAAAACACGGTCGCGCTCGGCGGAGAGAGAATAATCACAACGCCTGAGTACACCGCATACTTAAAGATTGCCGAGGGCTGCGACAATAAGTGCAATTACTGTGCGATTCCCTCTATCCGCGGAAGCTTCAGAAGCAGGCCGATGGAGGATATAATCGCCGAGGCAAAAGAGATTTCAGCCTCAGGCGCACTTAAAGAGCTTTGCATCGTTGCCCAGGATACTACAAGATACGGTATCGACCTTTACGGCAAATATTCTCTTGCAGAGCTTTTGCAAAGGCTTTGTGATGAGACTGATATACCGTGGATAAGAATACTTTACTGTTATCCCGACAAAATTACCGACGAGCTTATAGAGGTAATAAAGAAAAACGATAAAATAGTAAAGTATATGGATCTTCCCATACAGCACATATCCGATTCTGTATTAAAGAATATGAACAGGCACGGCGACAGCGCGCTGATTCGCGAAGTATTTGAAAAAATAAGGCGAGAGATACCGGATATCGTTATCAGAACGACGGCGATTGTCGGCTTCCCGGGTGAAACTGAACAAGATTTTATAAGTCTTTGCGAATTTGTAAAAGAAATGAAGTTTGAGCACTTCGGAGCCTTTACGTATTCGCGTGAAGAGGACACACCGGCGTATGATTTTGATGACCAGATCGACGAGCAGGTAAAGCAGGACAGATACGATATTATAATGAAAGAACAGCTCGAGATAAACGCGATGCTCAATGAAAAGCGAGTCGGAAGCGTTTTAGACGTTCTGGTAGAAGATTATGATGAGGTATCAGAAGCCTATTTCGGCAGAAGCTATGCCGACGCGCCCGATATTGACGGCAAGGTGTATTTCAGGGCAAAGCGCTCAAGTGTTGAGGCTGGTACGATAATAAAGGTAAAAATCATCGACGTTTGCGATTACGATCTCATCGGCGAGATATGTAAATGAGGGAGGAATATATATGAAAATGAATCTACCTAATAAACTGTCGATTTTCAGAATAATCCTCGTTCCGTTTTTCATGTTTTTTATAGCCTGTCCGGTTCTTGGGGACTTCTTTTCAAGGATTGTGGCGGCATCGATCTTCGTAATTGCCTCGCTTACAGACATGATAGACGGACAGATTGCGCGAAAGTACAATCTTATAACGAATTTCGGAAAATTCATTGACCCGCTTGCCGACAAATTCCTTGTTTTCGGCGCGCTTATCACAATGCTTGCATCCTACAGTTATCTTAAAGGCTTTGTTATAGTTGCAACGATAGTATTTTTCAGAGAGCTTGCAGTAACGTCAATGAGACTTTTAGTTGTAAATTCAAGCGGTAAGGTTATTGCGGCAAGCTGGCTTGGCAAGGTAAAAACGGTTTCGCAGATCGTTTGTATAGTAACAATTTTGCTTGAGCCGGTAATATTCTCAAAAATCCCGTTTTTCGAGGAATATCATCCTCTGTCCTATATAACGATGGTCGTTATGACGCTAATGACACTCTGGTCCGGAATTGACTATCTTCGTGCATATCTTCCCGGAATTGACTCAAATGATTAATTATCAGAAAATAATACAAAGGAAGGAAAAAATTATGAAAAAAATTACTTATGCTCTTATTCTTGCACTTGTGTTTGCTTGCCTTTTAATCTCAAGTGTTTCTGCTGCCACCAAACTTGCTTCGGGAACAGCCGGAGATATCACATGGGAAATTTACAGTGACGGTGAAATGATCATAAACGGCGACGGCGATATGCCCGATTACGCTTCTGCAAGCAAGACTCCTTGGTATAGCCAAAGAACTAAGGTTACAGATATTACAATTGAAAAAGGCGTTGAATCTATAGGCGACTATGCGTTCTCAAGCTTCACAAATCTTGTAGACGTAGATCTTCCGAATACTGTTAAATCTATAGGAACTCAGGCTTTCTCCGGATGTAGCGACCTTGAAGAGATAGATCTTCCAAACTCTATAAAAAGTCTTGGAAACAGAGTGTTTTTCAACTGTACGAGCCTTGAAGAGGTAAAAATGCCTGCCGATATGACATCTATCAACACGTCGATGTTTTACGGATGCACAAGCCTTGAGGTTATAGAGCTTCCCGAAGAGCTTGTAACTATCCGTCAAGGCGCTTTCTATAACTGTAAATCCCTTTACGACATAGTTCTTCCTTATACATTAGAAGAGATTGGCGAAGAAGCATTTTACGGCTGTACAAATCTTGAAGAGGTTTATTTCCTCGGAGACGCACCGACGCTTGTTGAAAACGAAGGACAGGTGTTTGACGATAACGATGATCTTTACATCTATTATATGGATGGTGCAACGGGCTTTACAAAAACACAGTGGACGAGAAAGTACAACGTTGAAGAGTATAAAGGACGTGATTACGAGTACGGCGGCGTTGACGAAGATGACGAAGACGAAGACGACGGTTGGATAACAAACGGAAACAGCAGTAACAAGAATAACAATAAGAATCTTGACTGCGGCGACCTTGATGACAACGGAAGAATCAACTCCAAGGACCTCACGATACTCAGAAATGTACTTTCAAATCAGGAAGGCTTTGACGCAGACGATTACGGCTACGCTCCCGACGTTGACGATGATGGCGACATTACCGTTATCGACTATGTAATTCTTGCAAGATACATTGACGGTTGGGATGATTACGACGAACTCCCCTGGTAAATGGAAATAAATGGAAAAAGGATGCCGAAAGGCATCCTTTTTTATGGCATTACCCGGCGGGATTGATGGTAAAAGGCGAAAAAGCCCTCTCCGTCACGGCAAAAGCCGTGCCACCTCTCCCGAAGGGCGAGGCTTTTATGAGTAAGTTTATATAATTACGAATTACGCATTACGAATTACG